>CAVEVJ010000212.1:0-7583 GCA_963619075.1 Acidaminococcaceae bacterium | reverse complement strand
GCACCGTACCGACGCCGGCAAGCGACCAGTCGCTCAAGGCGCTCGCCGACGCCCGTGCGTGAGCCGAGGAATCGATAAACCGCGATACCGGCGAAAAGCAAAGAAGAACAGCGAAGAGCAAAAAAGAGCAGAAAAAGAGTAAAGAAGAGAGAGGAACTTCTTATGTCTTTGAAGATCAAGGCAAGAAGATTATTGGTGGCGTTGACCACCGTGGGGCTGCTTTCCAGCCTGTCCGCCTGCGGATTGGGCGGGGACAACGCGTCGTCCGGTTCGAACGATTCCGATACCGTGAACATCGGCGTGCTGTATCCGAAGACCGGCCAGTATGCCGAATACGGCAAGATGTTCCAGCAGGGATTCGATCTTGCCGTCGAAAAAGTGAACGAGGATGGCGGCGTCGACGGCAAGACGCTTGGATTGAAGTATTACGATACGCAGTCCGACGCCAAACAGGACGCGTCGATCGCGCCGAAGATCGCATCCGACAGCTCGATCATCGCGGTCGTGGGCGATTATGCGTCCCCGGCTTCCGCCGCCGCCTCGCCCACGTTCCAGCAGGCCGGCCTCGTGCACTACGGATTCAACAATTCCGCACCGACGTTCACCGATACCGGCGACCATGTGTGGACTCCGCAGATCGGCCAGGACGTGTATCAGACGGCCAACGCCGACATCGTGGCGCAGAAGGCCAAGAAGATCTCGGTGGTCTACATCGAGAACGATTGGGGCAAGCAGGCCTACGAATATTTCAAGGAAGAGGCCGAGAAACAGGGTGTTGAAATCGTCTATGAATCCTCGTATCTGGCGGATTCCACCGATCTTTCCCCGATTCTGATTCCCGCACGCGACGCGAATCCGGACGCGGTGGTCGACATCGGCTACGGTCCCGATGGCGCTCTGGTGCTCAACACCCTGCGTGACAAGCTGGGCTACACGGGTGAGTTCTTCGGCGGCCAGGAAACGGACGAGTTCCTTGAACTTGCGGGAGACAACGCCGAAGGCACCATCATCACGGGAAGCTTCTCGGCGACCGGCACGAAGGATGAGAAGGCCCAGCAGTTCGTCAAGGACTTCAACGCCAAGTACGGCAAGAATCCGGGCAACTTCGAAGTGACCGCGTACCAGGCGATCATCGATCTCGCCTATGCGGCCAACAAGGAGGGCGCGACCCGCGAAGGCGTTCAGAAGGGTCTGCAGACCATCACCAACTTCCCTCTGTACCAAGGCAACGGCGGCACCTTCAAATTCAACCAGAACACCCGTCGCGCCGACAACATCGATCCGATTCTGCTGATCGTCAAGGACGGCGAATTCGTCCAGTACGACGGCGAGTGATCCGATGCGGGCCAGCGTCGATTGCCGGCGCTGGCCCGATCGTTTGACGATTGACCAAGAGAGAACCTCAAGATGATAGATACGTTATTTTCAGGGCTGATTCATGGCAGCGCCTACGCGCTGGTGGCGGTCGGCATGTCGCTGGTGTTCGGCGTGGCGAACGTCGCCAATTTCGCCCAAGGGTCGCTGGTGGCGGTCGGCATGATGACGGCATGGTGGCTGGGCTCATCGCTTGGCTGGGGCATTGCGCCCACGGTCATCGTGGTCGTGCTGGTCACCGCCTTGCTGGGATTGGTGCTCAACGTCGCCGTGATCTCGCCTTTGGAGGGCCGCAAGCCGATCGCCGCGCTGCTGGCCACCATAGGCGTCGGTCAGATTCTCGACAACGGATTGCAGATCATCTTCGGTCCGCAGACCCGTCCTTTCCCGAAACTGCTGAGCACTTACAATCTTCAGCTGTTCGGAGTGCGATTCGGCACTTCCGACATCGTGATGATCGTGTTTGCGCTCGTCTCCATGCTTGCGCTGTGGGCGTTCCTCAAATACGGCAAGATCGGCCAGGCGATCCGCGCCACGTCTCAGGACCCCGATGCTGCGCGGCAGATGGGCATTCCGGTCAAATCAATCCGCAACGTCTCCTTCGTCATCGGTTCGGTGCTCGCCGGTGTCTCCGGCATCTTCGTCGGATTGTTCAACGGCAACATCAACCCGTCGAACGGCTCAACCATCGGCATGACCGCGTTCGTGGCGGCCACCATCGGCGGATTGGGTTCCATTCCCGGAGCTTTGGTCGGCGGACTGGTGCTTGGTGTGGTGGAGGCGTTGGGCATCTCCTGGCTGGGTGATGGTGCGCATGACCTCATTACCTTCGGCGCGCTGCTCATTATTCTCATCGTCCGTCCGCAAGGTCTGCTTGGCAGGAACGTGGACGTCAAATCCGAACCGCTTACGGGAACGTTCCTTGGTGGAGGTCGTCCGATCACTCTGCCTTGGTGGGGCAATCTCATCGCCGCGGTGGCGCTGCTCGCCACGCCGTTCTTCTTCAACGATTATCTGTCGGGCATCGGCACGCAGGTGGCCATCTATGCCATCGCTGCGGTTGGATTGACGCTGATCTCCGGCTCCGCGGGGCAGACCATTCTTGGCATGGCCGGTCCGTTCGCGGTTGGAGCCTACGCGTCGGCCATCCTCACCACGCAATGCCATTGGCCGTTCCTGCTCGCGCTCGTCGCGGCCGGTCTTATCGCGGCCATCGCGGCCAGCGTGCTTACGTTCCCCGTATGGAAACTCGCCGGCCATTACGTGGCGATCGCCACCATCGGCGTGGGCTATGTGATGGTGGCCATCATCCGTCTGGCCGAACCGCTCACCAAAGGTTCATTGGGCATTCAGGGCATCGCGTTTCCGAACGTGTTCGGACAGTCGCTCTATACCCAGCAGATGCAGTACCTGCTTGACCTGGTGGTGCTCATCTTCGCTCTGGTGGTGGTGAGCCGCATCAGGGCCTCGCATCTGGGCCATGTGTTCGAGGCGGTCGGCTCCGACCAGGACGCGGCCGAAGCGTTGAGCATCCGCACCAGCGCGTACAAGGCGCTCGCCTATGCGTTGGCGGCGTTCTTCGCGGGCCTTGCGGGATCGCTGCTGGCTCACCAGTACACGTACATCGACCCGACCATCTTCAACGTGAACATGTCGATGCTCGTTCTGACGATCATCGTGATGGGCGGTATGAACTCTCCTCTTGGAGCGGTATTGGGATCGGTCATTCTCATCGGAGCTCCGGAACTGCTGCGTTTCGCATCCGACGCCCGTGTGCTGCTGTACGGTGTGCTGCTGGTCCTCGTCATTCTTTTCAGACCGCAGGGTCTGTTCGCAAGGAAGGTGTGAGCAATGAGTCTGCCATTCAATGACGCGGCGGTCGCCCGATCCGTCAAGAACATTTCGGTGGATGAGCATGATCTGCACGGCGAGACCGACATCATGGCGTTCGCCGCCGAACACCGCAGGGTGGTGCTGGAGGCGCCGGCGGTGCTGCAGGTGCGTAATCTGAGCAAATCCTTCAACGGACTGAAAGCGGTCGACGACATCTCCTTCGACCTGCATCAGGGCGAGGTCATATCGATCATCGGGCCGAACGGTTCCGGAAAATCGACCACCATCAACCTGATCTCCGGTTTCATCAAACCGGATTCCGGCCTGATCGACCTCGACAGCGAATCCGTCGCAGGACTGAGCGTGCCGGATATTTCCGAACGTGGTCTTGCACGCACCTTCCAGAACGGACGCGTGTTCGGCGGACTGACGGTCGACGAGAACGTGGCTTTGGGATTCCATAAGCGGCTCAACGCGCAACGTCCGTTCAAGGAGTTGCAGCGCTATCCGGTCATTCGATGGCTGTCGCTGTTAGGGGAGACTGCGCTCGCGCTGGTTCCCGGACCGAAAAGTCAACGTGAAAACCAGGACGTCGCCGAACGCGTGGGCAATGAGATCGACCGTTTCAAGGAGCGTCTCGGCGATCGCCGCGGCGACTACACCTACACATTGTCGTATGCGAACCGACGTCGTACGGAAATCGCCCGTGCCCATATCAGCGAGCCGAAACTGCTGTTGTTGGACGAGCCGACCGCTGGCATGAACCAATCCGAAACCGCCGAAGTGCTACGGCAACTGCAGCATCTGAAGGCGCAAGGGCACACCATTCTGCTGGTCGAGCACAAAATCGAACTGGTCACGGCGCTTTCCGACCATGTCATCGCCATGGACGGCGGCAAAATCATCGCGTTCGGCGAACCCGACGAAGTACGCAACAACCCGCAGGTGGTCGAGGCGTATCTGGGCAAACGCCGCGAGATTCGTAAGACCACGGTCGCGGGCGGTCAGAAAGACATCCTCGCCAAGCAGAACGCCATCGAAGCGGCCGACTCCATCGCGCAGGTGGACGAACCGCAGGTCGCGCAGTCGCATGATCCCAAACGGCCGGCACTGCTGACGCTCGACAGCGTCGACATCTTCTACGGGCAGGTGCACGCGTTGCAGGGCGTGTCCATCGAAGTGCCGAAGGGTGCCATCGTCTCGCTGCTCGGAGGCAACGCATCCGGCAAATCGACGACGATGAAGACCATTCTCGGTCTGAAGAAAGCTACCAACGGCACGCTCACGTACGAGGGGCGTGACATCACGTCGCTTTCCACCCGCCGTCGCGTGCAGGCCGGCATCGCGGCGGTGCCGGAGGCGCGTCGTATCTTCCCGGCCATGACGGTGGAGGAGAATCTGCTGGCCGGAGCATACACGCGTTCTCGTGGCAGTGACGTTGCCGGCGACGTTGAACGGATGTATGAGCGGTTCCCGCGATTGAAGGAACGCCGTACGCAGCAGGCCGGCACTATGAGCGGCGGCGAACAGCAGATGCTCGCCTTCGCCCGCGCGCTGATGAGCCATCCGAAAATCATCTGCATGGACGAGCCGACCATGGGATTATCGCCGAAACTGGTCGAAGACGTGCTCGAACAGATCGCGCGGCTACGCGACGAACTGGGAGTGTCCGTGCTGATGGTCGAGCAGCAGGCCAAGCTCGCGCTGTCGATCGCGGATTACGGTTACGTTTTGCAGAACGGTCGCATCCGATTGCACGGCAAGGCATCCGATCTGCTGCACAATCCCGCCGTCCAGGAAGCCTATCTCGGCGGAGCTGCGAAGGAGTAGGAAACGCGACCATGCCTGCGTGAATGAACTCGTGCATACGTGCGTGAACGGTGCCGTCCGAATATTGTTCGGATGACACCGTTTTTTGTATATGGAAGCCGGCGTTCACACGTTCCATAAATCGGATTGATAGGCGTTTGCACGCCTTATAACCAACGCCGATAAGAGGCGGCGCGTGGCGGGAACGGAACCGGGGTTAAGTAGGAACCACTGACCGCGTGGCGGGCACGCGGCAAAATCCATTAACCCAAAGGGGGTGCGCCATGGCCAGATTCAACACTCAGCTTGTCCACGGACTGCCGGTGAACGACAACAACACCGGAGCCGTGAACCCGCCGATCTACAACTCGTCCACCTATGCTTTCGAATCGGTCGACTCCATGCCCCGATGGGACTACGCGCGCAGCGGCAATCCGACCCGTGAATTCCTGGAACGGCAGATCGCGCAGCTTGAACATGGCACGCGCGGGTTCGCCTTCGGTTCGGGACTCGCCGCCATCCATGCGGCACTGTCGATCTTCAACCCGGGCGACCGTATTGTCGTGGGCAAAAACATCTACGGTGGCACCTATTCGCTTTTCCATGAATATTTCGAACGATGGGGCGTAATCGTCGAGGAAGTGGACACTTCTGACTACTCGGCGCTCGACGATGCCGTCTCCGGACGCCGCGCAAAGGGCCGTGCGAAGGGAATCCCAGCCAAGGCCGTGTACTTCGAAGTGCTCACCAATCCGTTGCTGCAGGTCAACAACGTGACCAGAATCTCCGAGACCGCGCATCGCTATGGCGCGCTGTCCATCGTGGACAACACGTTCGTGACACCATATCTGCAGCAGCCGCTCGATCTGGGCGCAGACATCGTCATCCACTCCGCCACCAAATATCTGGCCGGACATTCCGAAGTAAACGCCGGTCTGATCGTGGTCAAGGACGACGAACTCGGCAAAAGAATCTACTTCGCGCAGAACCGTCTCGGCGGCGTGCTCGCTCCGGCCGAATGCGATGCGGTACGCCGCGGCATCCAGACGCTCGCACTGCGTCTGGACCGCCAGCAGGAAAACGCCCGCAGAGTTGCCGGCTATCTTTTGCTGCATCCGCTGGTCAAATCCGTGCATTACCCCGGACTGCCGGGCCACGAGTACGAACTGGCGTCCAACGGGCTCAAAGGTGGCGGCGCGGTGCTGAGCTTCGAAGTCGTACCCGGTGTGAATTCGGCCGACGTACTCGACAACCTGCATATCTTCCGTCTTGCCGTCTCCCTGGGCGCGGTGGAATCCCTGGCCGAACTGCCATGCCGCATGACCCATTTCGAACTGCCCCGCGAAGAACGGCTGAAAGTCGGCATCACCGACGAACTGGTCCGCCTCGCAATCGGCATCGAAGACGAATCCGACCTGATCGAGGACCTCGGCCAAGCCTTCGACATCGCCTACGAGCGTTATCTGCAGCGTCATGCGGGCAGTGACCTGTTCACGCTGGCACAGCACGTGTACGCATGACGATTCTCACAAACGACTACATATCGCGAACCACATTCGTAAACGGCATATCGCAAACGAGGAGGAAACCACTGTGACCGCAACGACGGAGACCGGCTGTTTTGAGACGAAAGCCATCCACGCCGGATATGATCGTCGTCTCAACGCCGACGCGGTAAGCGTACCCATCTACGCTTCCGCCGCCTTCGATCTGGAAAACGCCCAACGCGGCGACGCGCTCGCGGGCGGTACGATGGCGGGATTCGAATATTCCCGGGTGGCCAATCCCACAGTGGATGCGCTGGAACAGCGGTTGGCCGCGTTGGAAGGTGGAGTCGGCGCGGTTGCCTTGTCTTCCGGCATGGCTGCGGTGAGCTATGCGTTGATGTGCGTGGCGGAGGGCGGTGGCCGTATCATCGCTCCGGCCAACCTCTATGGGGCCTCCGTCGATGCGCTCGGCGATTTCCTGCCGAATTTCGGCATATACGGCGATTTCGTTACGAATATCAACGACCTTGATGCCGTCGAAGCGGCGATCGGACCGCAGACCAAAGCCATCTACATCGAATCCGTGGCGAATCCAAGCACCGCGGTGTCGGATATCGAAGGATTGGCGAGACTGGCCCACGGGCACGGCATCCCCCTGATCGTCGACAACACGGTTCCCACTCCGTACTTGCTGCGGCCGATTGAATTCGGGGCCGATATCGTGGTGCATTCCACCACCAAAGGCATCACCGGCCATGGCAACGCGCTTGGAGGCGTGGTTGTCGATGCGGGCCGTTTCGACTGGAACAACGGCAAATTTCCGGCGCTCACCCGCGAGGAGCTGGTCATCAGCGACCAGCATGCCGGAACATGGGAGAGCTTTTATAGCCGTTTCGGCAATCAGGCGTTCATCAAACGTATCCGCATCAAGTATCTACGCACGTTCGGAGCCGTGCAAAGCCCGTTCAACGCATACATGCAGTTGATCGGCTTGGAGACGCTGGCGGTGCGAGAACGGCAGGAAGTCGCCTCCGCGCGGGCGATAGCCGAGCATCTGGCAACTCTTGAGCACGTCATCTC
>CAVEVJ010000211.1:0-10716 GCA_963619075.1 Acidaminococcaceae bacterium | reverse complement strand
ACCATATCCTGCTCCATGTATGAACACCACTCCCGGCCGGTTGTTCCCGGCGTTTTCCGGCTCGCGAATCAACACCTTGATGTCTTGCGTCTCACCGGTGGACGGCTGCAGGGCTTTGATGGTCACATAGCGCTGGGTCACCTCGTAATCGCCTTGTTTGGCGAGTTCGCCGCCAGTGGTGTTGTTGAAGGTGATGGCCGTGTCGGAAGACAGCGTTTCTATGGTCTGGCCGGTTGGCTCATAATTCCAGGAGGCTGCAGTCAATGTCGAAACCGCCATGAGGATGCCAAGCAGAACAACGAAGATAGGCAGACTCACCCGCAGTCTTCTGCCACGGGACCAGCCCCGAGTCTGTTGAAGGTCCGGGGCTGGCTTGGATGATTGATGTTTCCGCTTTGACACGTCGCTCATTCTACCGAGCGTTTCTGAATTGGCAATCGAGGCTGCGGATACGACGCAGTCAGCAGTTTCCTCCGTTGGCCACCGGCACAACCACCGGACCCGACGTACCGGCCGGAACCTGCCCGTCGGCTTCCATCTGAGCCGCGATCTCCTGCGCCTTGCTCAGCAGCGTTTCCACGATCTGATCCTCCGGCACGGTTTGAATGACCTTGCCTTTGATGAAGATCTGCCCTTTTCCATTACCGGAGGCGACGCCAAGATCAGCTTCACGTGCCTCACCCGGACCGTTGACGATGCAACCCATGACGGCAACGCGAATCGGCGCGGTCACGCCCTTGAGCCCTTCGGTGACGGCATTGGCCAGCTGAATCACATCCACCTGCGATCTGCCGCAGCTCGGGCAGGAGACGATGTCGAATTTGCGCGGACGCAAACCCATGTATTCCAGCAGCTTGCAGCCCACCTTCACTTCCTCGACAGGCGGTGCGGACAGTGAAACGCGAATCGTATCTCCGATGCCTTCGGCCAGCAAAGCACCGAACGCAAGACAGCTCTTGATCGTACCCTGCCATGCGGGACCGGCTTCGGTAACGCCCAAGTGCAACGGCCAATCGCCTTTGGAGGCAAGAAGACGGTATGTTTCCACCATGGTGATCACATCGTGGTGTTTCACGGAGATTTTGAAATCACGGAAGCCGACGTCTTCGAACATGCGTGCTTCCTTCATGGCCGACGCCACCAGCGCTTCAGGGGTGGGACCTCCGTATTTGGCATACAGATCCTTGTCGAGAGAACCGGCATTCACGCCGATTCGCAGGGATATGCCAGCATCGGTCGCGGCCTTGCATATGGACGGACCGACCTCGTTGAACTTACGAATGTTGCCGGGGTTCACACGTACCGCTGCACAGCCGGCATCGATGGCCTGAAACACGTATTTGCTTTGAAAATGAATGTCCGCAATGACCGGAATAGGTGATTTTCGAACCAGTTCTGGCAATGCGTCGGCATCGTCCTGGCTGGGGACCGCCACACGCACGATATCGCATCCAGCTGCGGTCAATTCCGCGATCTGCTGCAGCGTCGCGGGAACATTGGCCGTCAAAGTGTTGGTCATGGATTGCACGGAAATCGGCGCGCCACCGCCCACCGGCACCGGCCCGACCATAATACGACGCGATTCGCGGCGCAGATGCAACGGGCTTTCGCTGATATCGGCCTCACCGGTTTTGCGGAACGGCTTCTCATTCTCTTGCATACGTCAGTAATCCTTGCATAGCAAGGGCTCCCATGCGGGAGCCCAAATGATTATTCGATTTCGATTATTCGATTCGATGAACGACCAACTACCTGTTTATCAGATTGTCGGCACGACGGCGCGCTTCCAACTCAAGTTGGCTCATTTCCTCCACGGAAGCGAACAGCGGATTGCCCCGCAGTTCGGCATCCATCTCGTTAAGAACCTCGCTGACGGTGTCGACGATGCCCAGGTATGGGAGTCGGTGATCAAGGAAAGCGTGCACGGCCTGTTCGTTCGCCGCGTTCAATACGGCCGTATGCTTTTCGGACGCTTCCAGACAGTGCCGTGCAAGGCTGACCGCGGGGAACGCCACGTCATCGAGAGGCTCGAACGTCCATGTGGCGCTCTTCGTCCAATCGCAGGCCGCGGCAACGTTCGTAAGACGTTCCGGAGCGGAAAGGCCGAGTGCGATCGGCAGACGCATGTCGGGCGGTGAAGCCTGCGCGATCGTGGCCCCATCCTGAAATTCGACCATGGAATGCACGATGGATTGCGGATGAACCGTAACGTCTATACGACTCGGCGGAATGTCGAAAAGTCGGCTTGCCTCAATAACCTCAAGTCCCTTGTTCATCAGCGTAGACGAATTGATGGTGACCACCGGACCCATGTTCCATGTTGGGTGGTTGAGGGCCTGATCCGGCGTGATATCGGTCATCCGTTCACGCGTCCATCCACGGAACGGACCTCCGGACGCAGTGACCACGAGTTTGGACACTTCCGCGTGCGTACCCGAACGCAACGATTGCCAGATGGCGGAATGTTCCGAATCGACGGGATTGATCTGATGGTCACGCACTTGGGCGCCGAACAGCAGGTGTCCGCCGGCCACAACGGATTCCTTGTTGGCCAGAGCCAGTTGGGATCCCGATTTAAGTGCCGCGATTGACGGTTCCAGGCCGATTGAACCGGTGATGCCGTTAAGCACCACATCGGCTCCAGCTCCGGCCATGGCTATCACCGCATCCGGTCCGGCCGTCACTTCAACATTGACGGCCCCCGCCTGTGTGATGGCTTCCCGCAGGGCCGATGCCGATTCCTTGTTGAACACCGCGACTTTCGGCACATGGAACTGCACCACCTGCTGTGCGAGAAGCTCCACGTGGGCGCCGCCGGCCGCGAGACCGACAACGCTGAAACGGTCGGGATGACGGGATATGACGTCAAGTCCCTGGGTGCCGATTGATCCGGTCGATCCCAGAATAATGACTGTTGAAGTCTGCATGAGTTCCTTTGGTTGCTGCTGCTATGGGAATATTCGCCGGCATGTTCCTGCTACGCCATGCCATGCGAACGTGAAAAAGGCCGGCATAAGAGCCAGCCTTTTTGTTGACTATCAGTGGAAAGACGGGAACAACAAATCCGGAATGTCAATATCCAGATTGTTGGTGGAATTCGTGTACGACGATGCTGACGACGGCTTCTTTTCTTCCTTCTTTTCGTCGGACTCCTGCGAAGACGCAAGATTCTGAGTCGGCTGAGCCGACGGAACGGACGAATCGAAAATGCTCATCGTAACATTCTGCGACGAGTTGGATGCAGTGGAGGATGCGGAGGCAGCTGTCTGCGCCGTATAACCGCCCAACGCAAGCGAGCCGGGGGAATCGTTCACCGATTCCACGTTGAGCTGCGGAAGGCTGGGGGTCGGCAATTCCGGAACGTGAAGAGTGAACGTATCCTCTTCCGGCGTATCCACGGAATTCGCCATCTGAGCCAAAGCCGCAAGCGAGGAATCGACTGCAGGTGACTTGGCGGCGGTTTCAAACGGCTTGGTTTCAGTGGTGGCCGTCGATGCCGGTGAAGTGTATTCCGGACTGAACGAAGGCGGCAGTTCCGCGGAAAGCGGGTCGAATGTCTCGGTCTGGGTTCCAGGCTGAGACGATTCCGGCTCTACCGGCTTCGGCATGCTAACCGTCGGCTGAAAGACCGGCGGACCCACAGGAGCCGTCGACGGAACGTCGGTCTGCACCGCGGGAGCGCTCACCGGAGATACGGTCGGAGATGTGAAAATCTCACGTTCGACTTTGTTCAACGCATCAAAGGATTCCATGCTCATCGTCGGCTGAGTAGGTTCGGCAGGCGTGTCGGCGGATGCGTCAAACGTGGCGAACAGCGGTGTAATCATCTGCGTCTCGCCAGCGTTGGCCGTCGCCGTGAAATCGGCATTGTTGGTGCTGGAAGGCTCCCCCACGAAATCGGCCACACGGGCATACGACTCAAGACGAGTCATCAGCTGCACACAAGAGTTCAGATAGTGATCGACCTGACGCTCATCATAGCCATGCTTGCCCTTACGCTGGGTGAAGATGACATTGGCCACGGTCTGTGAGCTCACATCCGCAAGCTTCCTGACGCTCTGCTCATCCAATTTCTCAAGACCAAGCTCATCGGCAGCCTTGGTCAGGCACTGGTCGATGATGCGGTCGACCTGCTTGCGGTCATAGCTCGGCTCCTTGCCTTCACCCGGCTTGAACCGTTCGCGTTGTGCACGTTCGGCATGGGAATCAAGCTCACGGAACAGGCTTTCCGTCTGAGCCTTCCAAGCAACCCGACCATGCTGAGATATCTCCCACGTGGTCTGCTTATCCACCACCGCTCGCTCAAGACGTGCCAAGGCGGCGTCCACCTGCGCGATCACGTAGCCACCCTTGACCAGATCGAAGGAAACGTTCTGAATGTCATACTGGGTGAGCTGAACGCCTTCGCTGTCATAAAGCATGTGCGCATGCTCAAGGAAAGCATCCACCTGTTCCGAATCGTATCCCCACTTACGTTTTCCGGTATATGCGATTCCCGATGCGTTCTTGCCGGACTCAGGTTCCTGCGCCATTGGCTATCGACCTCCTAGAACAGTATTCAACGACACCACTTTACGTGATTGATTCGACGCCTACCTTCTTTCGGGGAAAACAAGCCATAAATAACGCCAAAAATTCGCTTTCAAACACCAAAAACATCCATGCGACACACTGCCGTTCCTAAAACGGCATGCATACGGTACA
This sequence comes from Acidaminococcaceae bacterium, assembly GCA_963619075.1. GTDB lineage: Bacteria > Actinomycetota > Actinomycetes > Actinomycetales > Bifidobacteriaceae > Bifidobacterium. Next base: position 6,012 of record CAVEVJ010000211.1, on the reverse strand, counting down.
GTTGTTCGTTGCGGGCGATTAGCTCAGTTGGTTAGAGCGCCACCTTTACACGGTGGATGTCGGGGGTTCGAGTCCCTCATCGCCCACCATACAGTTCGTACTCGAACCCGATTCTTTATGAAAAAGGGTTCGGGTACGTTTTTGTTTATCGGAGGTTCTGCGGAAGTGTAATAACCCACTATGACACTTTCAGCCCTGCGGTCTGCAAAGTGTAGCGGGCTCTCCGAGGGGGAACGGCTGTATAGGGTGCGTTTTGACCATTTCGCTGCGTACACGTGCGTACCGACCTCCCGTACGCACATACCCGCAGCGAAATGGTCAAGTTCTTGTATATAGGGAACTTTCGAGTAGTTAAGATATGGTCTTTGTAGCATCCTGTGTGATGCTGATGCTTTCTCTTGAGTAAAGTGTATCATCTTTAACGAATTGCACTGCAAGTTTCACCAGAGCTGGATGGGTGTGGTGTAACCCTTTGCAGCTTCACCTTTCATCGTGAGAACGAAATCATCTGCATCGCCCTCTCCTAAGTAGCTGGGACGGAGCACGGTATAGTTAAGGCCGCTGGCTTCTACAACATCAACAGCTTTGCGGTTTGGGATTTGCGCAGGCTCATTGTCCAGATTGTCCTCACCGTCAATTTCATCGGGGATTTCGTTGTAAATACCTGCTGCTCCCATAAAAATCAGCCTATTTACGCCACTTTCAGTCATGACGGCAATGATGTTCTCTGCAATTGGGGGCAGTGCTTCGCCGGAAATGGCACAATACACTATCTTGCCCCGGCATGACCGCTTTTAATGCTTCTACGGTTTCAGCATCGCCGTCAATCACAGAAACACGGTCAGCATCAATATACATTTCTCTTGCATGACGGGCAAATAACGTAAGGTGGCAGTCCGTTTCTGAAAGCAATTTCTGTGTGAGTGCGCTGCCAGCTGTGCCAGTTGCTCCTAACAATAATACATTTTTCATTGCTGTATTTCCCTCTCACCACGTCAGAGAAAACTCCACCAGTTCCGGCGTTTCCGGCTTGCCAATCAACGGCTCCTTTTTATCCAGTGCGGAAAGCTGCGCCAGTTCCTCGGCGGTCAGCGCAAAATCGAACAAATCAAAATTCCCCTTGATGTGTTCCGACTGGGTGCTTCTTGGGATAACGGCAATGCCCTTTTGGGTCAGGAAGCGGAGCAGAACCCGAGCCGGTGCCTTGCCGTACTTTTGGGCAAGAGCAAGCACAGCAGGCTCCTGATACATTTCGTTGCGGTTTCCCTGTCCTAGCGGTGCATAGGCCATGTGCGCCACCTGCTTTTTGTCCATCCAGCCGCGTTCCGTTATGCGCTGGCAGTACAGGTTCGTTTCGATCTGGTTGACAGCGGGAACGATTTTGTTGTAGGCAATCAGGTCTAGCAGTTAGTCTGGCTCAAAGTTGGAAACGCCGATAGCACGGATTTTTCCGTCTGCATACAGTTTTTCCAGACTGCGCCATGCCGCGTAGTAGTTCGCAAACGGCCAGTGCAGAAGCAACAGGTCAAGATAGTCCGTTTGCAGGTTTTCCAGCGACTGCATGACAGTCTGCTCTGCGTTTTCGTAGGATTTGAAATTCACCTTGGTCACGAGGAATAGGTCTTTGCGGGCAATGCCGCTTGCCTTGATGCCTACACCTACTTCTTTTTCGTTTCCATAGGCTTCGGCGGTATCGACCATCCGGTAGCCGCTTTCAATGGCTGCTGCAACTGCGTTCACGCAGGTCTGACCGCCAAGCATAAATGTTCCAAAGCCGACCAGCGGCATCTGTACACCATTGTTCAAAGTCAAGTACTCCATGTTCAGTCCTCCATTTCTGTGTTTACATGGGTGGGTTCGCTATGCTATAGCCATTGTGACAAGTTCGAGTAACACGAAGTCAAGGGAAACTTTTGCGGAGGAACAACCATGCGGTATACAATCAAGCAGATGGCAGAGATGTTCGATGCTACGGAGCATACTCTGCGATTCTATACGGATAAGGGACTGCTGCCTTGTGAGCGTGACGGCGGCAATCGCCGAGTGTTCACAGAAGAATCTGTGAACTGGATGCAGGGTATCAAATGCCTGAAAGGGTGCGGCGCATCCCTTGAGGATATTCAGGAGTATTGCCGCCTGTGCCTATTGGAAGAGTCAGAAGAAAATTTGCGAGCACGGTATGCAATCATTCTGAAGCAGAGAGAGGAAGCCTACAAGCGCGTTGAGGAAGCCAAGACCACCGCAAAGTATATGGATGACAAGGTGACGCACTACGAGGCTATCCTTGCTGGGCTTGCCCCGGATGATACCAACCCGAAGAATTGGACAGTTGGAAATCGGCCAAGACATTGAACACTACAGCTTCCAAACGGCATCACCGTGGTTGGCACCTACATTGACCGTGCCTACTCTGCCAAGACGGATGACCGCCCAGAGTTCCAGCACATGATAAAAGACAGCACCGAAGAAAATCTTCGATGTGGTTCTGGTCTGGAAGCTCGACCGCTTTGCCCGAAATCGCTACGATGCCGTGAACTATAAGCACCAGTTGGAAAAGAACGGTGTCCATCTGGTGTCTGCCATGGAACCCATCTCGCAGGGGCCTGAAGGCATTATGGTGGAGAGTATGCTTATCGGCATGGCGGAATACCATTTCGCCGAATTTGCCCTGAAAATGGCGCGCGGTGAGCGCGAAAATGCCCTCCAGTGCAAATACAACGGCGGTGTAGTGCCGCTGGGCTTCACCATTGGCAAGGAGGGACAGGCTGTACCATATCGACCCAGAAACGGCTCCCATTGTGCAGGAGATATTCACCCGATACGCCGATGGAGAACCAGCCGAGAAAATCGCGGCGTCTCTGAACGAGCGCGGTCTGCGCACCCGAACTGGGAAACCGTTCGTGAAGAACAGCTTCTTCCAGATTTTCCAAAATCGCCGCTATACTGGCGAATACCGCTACAAGGACATTGTGACACCGGGCGGCATCCCGGCCATTATCGACCAAGACCTGTTTGACCGGGTGTAGCAGATTTCGAGCAAAACAAGATTGCCTATGGTCGGCCTGCAAAAGAGGATGTGAGCTATCTTCTGACTACCAAGCTGTTCTGCGGCAAGTGCGGCACCCTGATGGGCGGCGAAAGCGGCACAAGTCACATGAGAACCACCTACTATTACTGCAAGTGCGGCAACGCCAAACGCCACGGCAAGGCGCACTGTGACTTGAAAGCTATCCGCAAGGAGCCGCTGGAACGGTTTGCAGTAGATACCGCCATCAAGGTGATTTTCAGCGATGAAATCATCGAACGGCTGATAGATTTGGCCATGGAAGCCCAGAAGCAGGAGAACACCCGACTGCCTGTCCTGAAAGACCAGCTCCGGGACACGGAGGAGCGGCTGGCAAACCTTCTGGAAGCCATTGAACAGGGCATCCTGACCCCGACCACCAAGCAGCGGTTGGACGAACTGGAAGCCCGGAAAGAAGCCCTGAATACCAGTATTCTGGAAGAAGAACTGAAAAAGCCAGTCCTGACCCGTGAATGGATTCGGTTCCGACTTGAGAAATTCCGCAAGGGTGACGTGGGCAGCACGGAACACCAGCGACAGATCATTGATACCTTTGTCAACTCGGTCTACGTCTTTGATGACCGGGTCGTACTCAATTTCAACTTCACGGACGATGCCAAGACGGTCACTCGTGAAGAGGTTTTAGGTTCGAGTGCTGTGGAGAATGCTCCACCCGTTTCAAAGACCTGAAACATCAACGAATCACACACTCCGCACCTGCACCACATTCTCGCGCGCCCACATTTTGCCCACGTCCTTGGAAGCCACCTGCACCGCGACATCGATATAGCGTTCGCCGCATCGTCCAGATCGGCATGGGGCCCAAGGTCATAGCCGCGTTCTTACGGCCCCGAGTGCACCACATCACCGACCTATTTCCCCAGTCACTGGCGAAATACACCCGCTAGAAGCGCATTCAGAGTCCCAAAACAGCCAGCCACTGGCGGAATGCACCCGTTAACGCACGTCTTCATGTCTCATCTTGCCTGGTCTCTAGCCCGCTCTACCTAATTCTGCTTTGAACAACAACTTTCCCGCTTGTCTCCGGCAAACGAAAATGGCTCAGATTCATTAAATCTGAGCCATTTCACACTCGTTTTCACGGAATTATGCCTAACTTGCGGCGAACATTCACTGTTCGAAGCAAGCCATCAGCACACGAGCCATCTACGTACAGGCCGTCTACTCAAACCGCCCGTGCGAGCCATGCAAGGCCAAGCCAGTCAAGCCAAGCCAGCCATATCGAAAGCGCGACGAGCGAAAGCCTTACTTGCCCTTACCGAACGCGCGCAGTCGAATACCGTTCCAGTCACCGCTGACGGTCAGGGGCGTGGCCGCGTTCATACCAGCCGTCTTGGCCGCGGACTGCACGGTACTGGAGCTTGCGGCACCCGGTCGTCCCGGCTTCGGAGTCAGCACCCACAGCGGACCATCGTCGCCAAGGACCGCGTATGCGTCGACGATCGTGTCGGACAACTCGTCCTCATCGTCGCCGTCACGCCACCAGATGATCACGCCATCAACGGCGGAATCATAATCCTCATCGACCAGTTCCTCGCCGGTCAGTTCCTCGATCTTGGCGCGGATCGAGTCGTCTACATCGTCGTCCCACAGCCATTCCTGTACCAGGTCGCCGGCGTGGAAACCGAATTCTTCAGCGTTATCAGATGCCGTTTGATTCACGTTCGTCAATATATCAAAACTGCTCGAACATACACGTTACAAACACCGTCATCTCTCATTTTTCGAGATTGGCCATACGGCCGTTTGCATAATCCAAACCTATTCGACCGTGCATTGCGGCAGCGAATCCCCCTTGCCGTCACGGATGGCCACCAGCGCGTCGTACGCTTCCTGCAGGGTGGAGACCTTCACCACATTCAGCCCTTGCGGAATGTTCCCCACCACGCTGGAACAGTTGGATTCCGGCGCGAGGAACCAGGTCGCGCCGTCTCGTTTGGCGCCAAGCATCTTCAACCGGATGCCTCCGATCTCGCCCACGTTGCCGTCTTCGTCCATAGTGCCGGTTCCGGCAATAATTTTCCCTCCGGAAAGGTTCTCCCCCGTAACCTTGTCGATCAGGCCGAGCGAATACATCATGCCCGCGGACGGACCGCCGATATCGTCCACATGCATGCTCACCTTCATGTTCGACACGTCATAACCTTGCGATTCAAGAAAGCTCGTCGTCGCCGCCGCCGCCGAATCCTGCGACGACGACATCTGCTCGTCACTGGATTCCTTGTATTCCTCGGCTGTCTGACCGACCGGTACCACGGCCTCCTGCGGCATCACCGTGATTTTCGAGCTGACCCATCCTATGAGTGCCTCGAGATTGGTCACTGAATATCCCGGCACGCCGGAAGCGTTGACCGTCACCAGTAACAATTGCCCGGAATCCTCATACGTTTTCACGCCGGACACATCAATCACCTGCTGGCCGGACGACTCACCGAGCACGTTCTGCGTTGGCCCGGGCGACTGAACCACATATGCGCTCGGAAACACCAGCACGCACGCGCACAGAACAATCGTGCACAACCCTGCCAGATACCGGCACGAACGCATTTCGAACCAGCGGTCAATCCGTTTCCACCCGTCACGGACACGCCCGAGGGCGTTATGACGTGTGCTTTTGGCGCGTACTTGACGTATTTGATGCATCTTGGGCATACCTCCCATAGTATGGAACCAACCGAACTTGAAAAAACGCTTAACGCAGGAACAAGGGGAACGTCATGGACGAAAACGCGATCCACCAATGGTTTATCGATTGCTTCGGACCTATTCAAGGCGAGATGGCGTGGAATCAGGTATCCAATCTTCCCGAGGAACTGCGTGAACAGCTGTTGCGGCAGAGTCCCGAAAATCTCCCCAAGCCAGCTGAAGTACAGGCGATGATGCAGGCGTTCACCGCCGGTGGCCTGAACACATTCGGCGACATGCAG
>CAVEVJ010000210.1:0-2329 GCA_963619075.1 Acidaminococcaceae bacterium | reverse complement strand
TTCCGGATCCTTCAGCTCGATCAATCCGGCGCTCTGCAGCAGCAGAAGCGCGCGGGCCTCATTGGTGGCATCGTTCGACACGGCCACGGTGGCGCCATCCTGAAGGTCGCTCAGGCTCTTGGTCTTGCCCGGGTACAGGCCGAACGGCTCGAAGTGGATGCCTTCGACGGACACCAGATGGGTGCCCTGTTCCTCGTTGAAATTATCGAGATACGGCTTGTGCTGGAAGTAGTTGGCGTCGACCTCGCCTTCTTCGGTGGCGGTGTTCGGCTGCACGTAATCGGTGAATTCCTTGACCACCAGCGTGTAGCCGTCCTTTTCGACGAGAGACTTGACGACATTGTTCAGGATTTCCGCGTGCGGGGTTGGGGATGCCGCCACGGTGATCGTCTTGTCATCCTCGGCGGAGGAGCTGCTGGAGCTGCCGCATCCAGCAAGGCCGAAGGACGCGAGTGTGGTGACGGCAAGCAGAGAGCCGAGAATCTTCTTGTTACGCATGATTTAGGTTCCTCTCTCAATTCATCAGGCCCGGTTGCGTGACGTAGCGGACCAACGATTGGCAATATAGAGGAAGCTTCGCTTCAACACGTCGTTCGACTATCGGAATTACTTATAGGAGGTATGAAAACCGCGGAAAATGGCGGGAAACCATAATTGTAAATCGTAAGAAAATCCGGCTGGATAATTGTTCCAACCGGACTATACGAATTAGAGAGGCAACTCACGGTAAATCAGATCGTCGCGGACGGCGAATCCTTGCCTCTCCCAGAAATCATTGCCTGCGGTATTGTCGGCAAGTACGCCGACTGCGACTTTCCGCAATCCAAGCGAGCGGAGGGCTTCCGCTACGTGATTGACCAGAAGCGCACCGATGCCCATGCCTCGAGTGTTGACGTCGACCGCAGTGTGGTAGATGCGCGATCGTCTGCCATCGGTGCCTGCGAGAATCGCTCCGACGATATTGCCTTCGGCGTCTTCGGCCACGAAACAGGTGCTTGGATTGCGATTGAGGAATGTGAGAATCGCTTCTTCGGAATCGTCCTCTTTTTTCATGGAGAAGCCCGCGCATCGGGACCATAACGCATACACGTTCCGGTAATCTTCGGCGTGCATGATTCGAATGACCGGGGCGTTCGGTGCCTGTCTCGTCACAATATCCTCCTTGGGCATGTGCGTTGTTGATGTATTACGAGTGTAGAACGCAGATGCTTGTCTGTCTGGACGATGAGGAATGGCACAATAGGCGGATATGTTGAAAATAGACAACCAGCCTAATTATGTTGATGGCGCAAATTAGACATACTGCCTAGAATGATGGTCTTGACGAAAGGGGTCATCATGAGCAATACGAATTTCAATCCCGAAAATCCCAACAATCCGCAGAATCCACAGGGGCGGCCGGAGTATGGGGCCTATGCGCCGAACCAGCAATATCAGCAAAATCAACAGAACCAAGATGACGTGCAGACTCCGCGCTACTTCAACGGGCCGTACGACTATTACGTGAACTATGACACCGGCCAGCCGGTGAGTCCCTTCCGACTTGTGGAGGAATGGCTTCCGAAGCAGGCGAAGAACGCCGTCCGCGCGATTTATGGAGTGCTCGGAGTGGCGGCGGTCGCGCTTGGACTGGCTCTGCTGATCTGGCCAGGGGCGACGCTGAAGGTCGCGGCGATTACGCTCGGCTTGTACTTCATCGTCTCCGGTGTGATTCGCATCGTCACTGCGATTGTTGAACTTGGTTTGCCGGGCGGTTGGCGAGTGCTTGACATTCTCATAGGCTTGCTGTTGTCTGTGGGAGGCGTGGTCATGTTGAAGAACGCGACGCTTTCCGGTGCGACGCTTGCGGTGTTGGTGACCATGGTGGTTGGCCTCGGATGGATGCTTGAGGGAGTGATGGCGCTGGTGGAGTCGTGGCGTATGCCGAGTTCCGCGTGGGCGGTCGTGTATGCGCTGATTTCCATCATCGCCGGATTCGTGATGCTGTTCAGTCCGGTGGCGTCCGCGGGATGGCTGATTCTGTTCGGCGGTTTTGCGTTGGTGGCGCTCGGCATAGTCGCGATTGTTCGTGCGTTTACTTTTGGCAAGATCAGGAACAAGTAGATACGGGTCTGAGAAGTTCTGAGCTGACTGGTGTGGATTGGCTTGGGATGGTTTGGGTGTTCCGGCCTGTACTCGCCCCGTCGTGGTTTTGACGCCGTTTCGTTACGTTTTCTTCAAGACAAGCCGATGGATATGCAAAAGAAGAGACGAGCACGGCATGCGCGGACACCACCGCCCGACGTACGATGAAGGCACAACAGAAGAACGAGGAAAGAAAAACACAAGC
>CAVEVJ010000209.1:0-3526 GCA_963619075.1 Acidaminococcaceae bacterium | reverse complement strand
GTTGGGAGGCGTGTGGATTGCCGATGAGGTGCAGCCGGGCTTCACCCGTACGGGCGACGCCTTCTGGGGTTTCGGACGCCAAGGCATCGTGCCGGATCTGGTCACGTCCGGCAAACCCATGGCCAACGGCCTGCCGACATCGCTGATGGCGGCGCGCCACGAAGTGCTTGAACCGTTCGCCGGTTCCATTCCGTACTTCAACACGTTCGGTGGCAATCCGGTGTGCATGGCCGCAGCCCAGGCGGTGCTTGACGTGATGCGTGACGAAGACACCATGGGCAACGCCAAGCGCGTGGGCAAGGTGTTCAAGGATGCCGTCGCGTCGCTCATGCCGTCGCATCCGTGCATCGGCGATGTGCGCGGCACGGGTCTGTACATCGGCTGCGAAATCGTCAAGCCGGGCACCAAGGACCCGGATCAGAAGGCCGCGCTCGATATTCTCGAAACCCTGCGAGACAACCACATCCTCACTTCGGTGTGCGGACGTTACGGCAATATCCTCAAGCTGCGTCCGCCGCTGGTGTTCAGCGAATCCGACATGGACTGGTTCATGGATGGATTCACCAAAACGCTCGAAACATTGAAGCTGTAGAACGAAAGGAACTGCAGTAAGGAGGGCGTGGATATGGAAACCAACGGCGAGGCCGGGCGTAAGAGAATCACGACAGGCGAGTTGGTCCACCGTATCCGCGCCCTTATTCACGTTCAGGAGCTGCAACCGGGGGAGCGACTCGGTTCGGAACGCGCTCTTGCCGAATCGATGAACGTCAGCCGGTCCGACCTGCGTAACGCGTTGGCCGTTTTGGAAACGTCCCACGAGGTCATCCGCAAGATCGGTCGTGCCGGAGGCGTGATCGTCTCCGACGGCCGGCTGGAACGCAACATCAACACGGTGGAATCATTGCCCACAATCGCACGACGGCAAGGAATGCGAGTGTCGTCGAAAGTGTTGCAGGCCGTGATCGCTCCGGCCTCGCCTTCCGATATCCGACTGCTGAAGCTGCCCGGTGAGCATCCGATGATCTACGACATCACCCGGTTGCGTCATATTGAAGGCCGTCCGTTGTCTTTGGAACGCTCCCGACTGCCCTCGTACCTGTTTCCGATGTTTCTGACACGTGATCTGACCACGCCGTTCTATACGATGTTCGAGCGCGATTACGGCATCCGCCCGTACAGTGTGGACGAGACGCTCGAATCGGTGGTCAGCGGCGATCAGGAAAATGATCTGCTGGAAATCGAGCCGGACACGCCGCTGATGCGCATCCATAGAATCGCATATACGGCGGAAGGAATTCCGTTCGAACGTGCGATTGACGTGTATATAGCCGATCGCATGCGTTTCACCATGCACCACTCCGGATATGTGCGGCTTTCCGCCACGCAAGGGGCTGTTAACTGATGTTGTGACGGCTGCGAAATAGTCGAATCGGAACGGCTTGCCTTGGTGCGTTTCATACGATGCGTCGGTCGGCGGCCCAGCGGGTGAGTTCCGTACGATTCGAGAGCTGGAGTTTGCGCAACACGGAGCTCACATGCGTTTCCACGGTTTTGATGGAGATGAACAGCTCGGCCGCCACTTCCTTGTACGTGTATCCGCGCGCGATCAGCCGCATGACCTCCTGTTCACGGTTCGAAAGTCGGTCCAGTTCGTCATCGTGAACTGAGCCGTCCGCGCCAACCGTGCCCGAAGGTGCGTTTTGGAAAGTAGACAGCACGAAGCCCGCCAGCTTCGGCGAAAACACCGCGTAGCCCTCATGCACCTGCTTGATGGAAGAGATCAGGTCGTCGCCGGAAATGGTTTTGGTCACATATCCTTGCGCGCCGGCACGAATCACCGAACCGACATCCTGCGGCGAATCCGACACCGACAACGCCAGAAACACCGTATTAGGGGAGTAGGCGCGGGAACGGATGAGGATTTCCATGCCGCCGCCACCTTCGCCTCCCGGCACATGCACGTCCAGCAGCACCACATCGGGCTTGGTCTGTGCGATCATGGCCACCGATCCCTCCACGTCCGGCGCCTGGCCGACGATGTCGAAATGCGGTTGCAAGGTGGCGATCACGCCTGCTCGGAACATCTCATGGTCGTCAACAACGGCGATACGAATTGGTTGCGACGGTTCGTTCATTGCTGCTCCTTGGCTTGGCTTGCGTTGGACTCGTTGGTTTTGGCGCGTTTTGCGGATATCGGCATGTGCATACGCACCTCCGTGCCCCATTTCGGCCGCGACACAATCTCCACTGTACCGCCGCGACGTTTGACGCGCCCGATGATCGACTCGCGAATGCCGAGTCGGTTGGGAGGAATCGATTCGATGTCGAAGCCCTCTCCATGGTCGCGCACAAACACTTCGACCAGGCTGTCGCTCGCCTCGCAATACACGGAAATAGGTTCGCTTCCGTGCGTCACGGCATTCACAAGCGCCTGCTGCGTGGCATCGAGCAGCGCATCGGTCTGAGCGCTTGGCCTGGCGTCGCCCACCGTCACTACTTCAATCGGCTTGCCATGGGAATCCTCGATCCGCGCGGCGATATCCTTCAGGCCCGCGTTCACGGAACGATCCGAGGTGGTGCGTTCCTGATACAGCCATTCACGAAGCTCGCGTTCCTGCGACCTCGCCAGCGCGAATACGGTCTGCTGGTCGTCGGCATGCAATTGAATCAGCGCAAGCGTCTGCAAAACGCCATCATGCAGATGCGCGGTCATGTCGGCGCGTTCCTCCTCACGCTCCTTCAACGCACGTTCGGTACCAAGATCACGAATCAGTGCCACGATCCACGGCACAATCGCAAGAATCACGCCTACCAGCAATGCGAATCCGGCCCCAATGAACGTCATCGTCGATGGCTCGACTCCTGAACGGGGATGCAGCACGGAGCCTATGCACATTGCGTAGCTGACGAAGATTATCGCGATTCCGCCGATCATCGTCCAAAGCTGGCCGTCTTTGGCGTTATACCGCAGCCAGGAAACTCCAACGCCGATCGCGCCGATCAGCAGTGGACAGATGAGTGCGGGATTGATGCCGGTGGAAAGCATCAGGCAGGCGGCCGCGAACAATACGATGCCGGCCATCGCCAGAAGTGCCGGTTTCGGTGCGGTTTTGAGCACGTGCCCCAGACTCTCGCCATTGGCATATGATTCGTTTTCCATCGCAAAGGCGGTTTCCTGCGATTGCGGTGGCTCGTTCGATTCGTGCGCTCCGTATGGCATGTTGCCTTTGGAGAGCGGCGATTGCGATGCCGGCTGCTGATTTGTCAGAACATACGCCTGCAATACCGGATCTCCCACCGGGACGATCAGCCATAGGAAAATATAGGCGATCAATCCGGCGCCGAACATGAACGACGATGCCGCGAACAGCAGACGAATCAGTACCACGGAAATACCCAAGTGCATGCTGATGCCCTTGCACACGCCCGCAAACCAACGCCCATACTGGGGTCTTGACAACGGAAGACGTGCCATGCTGATCGGCATCGGCTCATTGGAGGCAAGGCGATCCATGCAATATTGGAA
>CAVEVJ010000208.1:0-2225 GCA_963619075.1 Acidaminococcaceae bacterium | reverse complement strand
GCTTCAACGACTTATTGCGCTTCCTGAGTATGTGGAACACGATTATCACCACGACCAGCAAAACCAGAACCGCGATCATGCCACCGATGCCGAGCCATTTCATACGTGATGACGTTGACGTCTGGTTTTCCAATGCGATCTGGTCCATCATGTCGGTGGCCGACTTCGCCCAATTCGGAGTGGATTCCATCAGTGGTTTCTGCGCAGCGTCGGACAGCGCCTCGACAGTCGACTTCTTTTTGAGCCATTCATCCGAATTGGACGAGACGGCAACGACCAGGTTGCCATCGTTCGATGCCACGGCGAGCAATACCGTGTTGGGATCCGGATCGAGGGACTCCAGCAGGGAACTCGCCCACTCATCAGGTTCCTGATCGCTGTTGAAGCTCGCCAGGTAAAGCAGTCGAACGGTAACGCCCGTATCGTTCTTCGTCTGTTCGATGGCGTCCGTTATCTCGGCAACATTCGAGCCAAGCAGATTTTCGGTATCCGTGATGTTGTCGGTGATCGTCATGCCGGTCCCCGAATCATCATCGGCATAACCGAACGGAGTTATCCACATCGTCGCGCATAGGCACATCAGCGCCACGAATAGCGCTACAAGAGTGTTGCTCCAACGATTCGAGACGTCTCGCCCCCTGACCGACACGCCGACGAACGTCTTTTCGTGTGATTCTCCGACCACAACCGTCTTTTTTCCGCTGCTCACGTTCACTGCTGACATATGGTCCACATTACCGTTCGGTTGCGTCAAGCACGAGCGCCGCAAGCCAATTACGTTCAAAGAAGAAAGGACCAACATCATGGCTCAATACCAAGTGGATTCCGAACAGATTCAATCATCAAGCGCCGCTGTGAACGCTTCCATCCAATCCATCAGGCAGGCCGTTCAAGGCATGTACGGCAATCTCAACAATCTGCAGAGCGTGTGGCGTGGAGGAGCGGCAACGCAGTTCAACGCCGTCGCCGAACAGTGGCGGGCCGCGCAACAGCAGATGGAGCGGTCGCTTGAATCGATTCAGCAAGCCCTCATGCAGGCTTCCACGCTATATGCCGATACGGAGATACAGGCATCGCGTCTCTTCTCGCAGTGAACGCGGAGACGAAGCGCATGCGCGCCAATCATCCAGCGTGCGGGATTTCGCAAGCCGCTTGCCGCCTCACATAGCGAAGGCCCACTCCCCTTGGTTTGCAACCATTTTAGGGAGCGGGCCTTCAATCGCTTAATCGCTCAGCGATGGGTCATGGAATCGTTTTCGATCAGTAGCCCATGTCGGCGCCAGCTGCCGGAGCGGCTGCCGGCGGTTCCGGCTTGTTGGCGACCACGGCTTCGGTGGTCAGGAACAGGCCGGCGATGGAAGCGGCGTTCTGCAGAGCGGAACGGGTGACCTTGACCGGGTCGGTGACGCCGGCGGCCAGCAGGTCCTCGTACTCGTTGGTGGCCGCGTTCAGGCCCTGGCCGTCAGGCAGGGAGCGGACCTTGTCGATCACCACGTCGCCGGACAGGCCAGCGTTCTCGGCGATCTGCTTGATCGGAGCCTCGATGGCACGGAACACGATGGCGGCACCGGTGGCTTCGTCGCCTTCGAGCTGAACGTCGTTCTCGGCCTTGGCGGCAGCCTGGACCAGGGCAACGCCGCCGCCCGGCAGCAGGCCTTCCTCAATGGCGGCCTTGGCGTTGCGCACGGCATCCTCGATGCGGTGCTTGCGCTCCTTGGCCTCGACCTCGGTTGCGGCACCGACCTTGATGACCGCGACGCCGCCGGCGAGCTTGGCCAGACGTTCCTGCAGCTTCTCACGATCGTAATCGGAATCGGTGTTAGCGATTTCGGCACGGATCTGGGCGACGCGGGCAGCCACGTCTTCCTTGGAGCCGCCGCCGGCGACGATGGTGGTCTCATCCTTGGAGACGATGACCTTCTTGGCGGTGCCGAGCACGGATGCGTCGATGGAGTCAAGCTTGAGACCCAGCTCCTCGGAAACGACCTGGGCGCCGGTCAGGATGGCCATATCCTGCAGCATGGCCTTACGGCGGTCGCCGAAGCCCGGAGCCTTGACGGCGCAGGACTTGAAGGTGCCACGGATGTTGTTCAGAATCAGGGTCGGCAGAGCTTCACCGTCGACGTCCTCGGCGATGATCATCAGCGGCTTGCCGGTCTTCATGACCAGTTCGGCAACATGGACGACGTCCTGCTGGGAGCTGAGCTTGCCGGAGGTCAGGAGGA
>CAVEVJ010000207.1:0-17906 GCA_963619075.1 Acidaminococcaceae bacterium | reverse complement strand
ATCTTCTTGCCGTCGGTGCCTTCGAACGGCGGAACGAAATCCGGATCGTACTTCAGGGAAGTGTCCACGCGCACGCCGTAGTAGTTCTGTACGCGGCGTTCGGTCGGCAGACCATTGTCGTCCCAGCCCATCGGGTAGAACACGTCGTAGCCGTTCATGCGCTTGAAACGGGCGATCACGTCGGTATGGGTGTAGGAGAACACGTGGCCGACATGCAGATGTCCGGAAACGGTCGGCGGCGGGGTGTCGATGGAATAAACGGCCTTGCGGTCGCGGCTGTTCTGGAACTTGTAGACTTCCTTTTCGTCCCAGACTCCGCGCCACTTGTCTTCGAGACCGTCCACGCCGACCTTGTCGGGCAGCGGCGTGAGATTAGCGTTGATGGTATTATCTTGGCTTTCAGTCATAGTCGCTAGTCTAGAAAGCGAATATGACAACTTACGGCGCCGCAGTCGAATGCCGAAATCGCCTGAAATTCGTAGCGGTTATCAGTGCAAGGCGAGCTTGCTCAACGGCAGTAGACGGTCGGTCATGTTCTTCGGATATCCCTGAAGTTTGTCGGCCACGGCAATGAAGTTCTTGCGCGTGTACAGCCACTCGCTTGCCGCGTCCTCGCTGACGATGCGTGCGTAATTGCGCATCCTCTCTTGGTAATCGTTGTCGTTGGATGCGGCCAAAGCGTCGTTGTATGACTGCTGGGCCTCGCCGTTCTCGTAATGGAATATCGATTGTCCGTCAGTGAACACGCTCGCGTCGTTCTCGTCGCTCATGGTAACCAGCGCGGCGCTATAGGTGCCGTTGTTCATACGTTCCCGCACTTCACCTGCGGAGTTGAGCACTTCCAGATTGACCCCGATGTTGCCGATCTGCTCGATCTGCGATTTGATCGTATTGCCAAGTTGTTCGTATTCTCGGGGCACCAGAAGGTTGATGTCCGAAATGTAGGTGGAGTCAAAAAAGCTGTGCAACTGCTGCGCCTGCTCAAGATTGTACGGGTACAGGCCGCTGAGATCCTCATATCCATCTTCAAGTGGGCTTATGGGGCCTCCAAGCGCGCCGTAGGAGTCGTCGGCGCTGCCGGCTATGGCGTTCGCGTCGATGCCATAGCGCATCATCTTGCGAATCTGCTCATCCGAGAACAAGCTTTCCGCACTGTTATTGAAGGCGAGCATCACTTTGTCGAAACCGATTCCACTGTCGGAGCTGAAACCGTGCGTACTGTTCATGTCGGCTGAGGCGGATGCGCTCAACGGCAATGCCATACTGATTTTTCCCGCTTTCATGGCACTGACCATGGAATCCTCGGACGAATAGTAATACACCGTGATCTGCGATGAGGCGGCCTTGGTGCCCCAGTACGAGTCGTTGCGCTGCAATATTATCTGCGATTTCGACGCGTTCGACACGGTGAACGGTCCGGAGCCGACGGCGGTCTTCGCGTAATCCGTGTTCGCCGCGTCCTTGTCGTACACGATTCCGGCACGGCCGCTCAGCGCCCGCAGCAATCGCGGATTCGGCTGGCTCAGCGTGATCACGACGGTTTTTTCATCGGGATTGGTGATTTCCTGCAGACTGCTGAGCTGGTCGGAACCTACGTAGGAATTGCTTACAATGCTCTGCAGCGACCACACCACGTCGGAGGATTCGAGCTGATGTCCGTTGGAGAACGTCACGTCATCGTTCAGCGTGAACGTGTAGGTAAGCCCGTCTTCCGAAACCTGCCAGGATTTTGCGATCCCCGCCTGCACTTCGTTGTTCTCGTTGCGAGATACCAACGTCTCATACACGTTGGAAAGCAGCGCCTGCTCTATCGTATGGCCTTCCACGGTACGAATGTCAAGCGATTCCGGCGCATCCGACCGTACGCCTATGGCCACGGTGGAATTGGAGATGAGCGTGCCGAACGACGTGATCGGGTTGCGACGGTTCGTCAGCGACCATCCAAGCCACAACATGATGGTGAGGGAGATCGCCACGCCAAAAAAGATCAGCCATCGCGTCACTTCGGATTTCAGTCTGTTCGTCTGCCCATTCTCTTGCATGGACTCGATTTTAATTGACGTGCGATACACGCGGAATGGGCAATGTTGCCGAAGCGGAGGCGCGGCCGGAAGATGCGGTTGTGAAGTGGGGTTATGAGGTGCGGTTGTGAAGCACGGACGGAACAGGAAGCACGGACGGAACCCACGATAGGTCGGCCAAAATGCCGCGCCGCCCGACAAAACCTAAACCGCGAACGCGCTCGGACATGAATCGTTCAGCGGACAATCCAAACAATCAGGCTTACGCGCATGACACACGGCTCGACCATGCAGAATCAGCCTGTGAGAAAGATCGGTCCACTCCTCAGGCGGGAAACAGGCGGTAATCTCACGCTCTATGGAAACCGGATCAGGGGAGTGGCTCGACCAATCGGAGCGCCAACGCAATCGTCCGGTAACACGAATCACATGCGTATCAACAGGAAAACCAGGCTTCCCGAACGCATTGCCAAGCACCACATTCGCGGTCTTACGGCCCACGCCAGGCAGCGAAACCAACGACTCCATACTGTCGGGAACCTCACCATCGAACCGCGTGCACAACTCATGCGAAAGCCGGATGATATTCCTCGCCTTGGTGTGGTGGAATCCAATGGTGCGGATAATACCCTCCACACACTCAGGATCGGCAGCCGAAAGCTCGGCAGGACCAGGATAACTTCCAAACAACTCGGGCGTGACCATATTCACACGCTTGTCCGTGGTCTGCGCGCTCAACACCGTAGCCACCAAAAGCTCGAACGGATTGGAAAAATTCAGCGCACACTCCGGATGCGGTATATGAGAACACAAGACGGCATACTCCCGCCGCATGCGCTCCAACCGTGCCTTCCTAGACTCCCTCGGCACGTTATCAGTCCGCTACATGAGAAGCCGCATTCTTGGCAGCGGCCTCGACTTCCTCTTCCTCAGGCGGATCAAAGCGATAGCCGACATTGCGTACGGTCCCAATCACATGCTCATACTCGCCACCCAACTTGGCACGAAGACGACGAATATGCACATCGACGGTACGGGTTCCACCGTAATAGTCGTAACCCCACACCTCCTGCAACAACTGCGCACGCGTGAACACACGACCAGGATGCTGCACAAGATACTTAAGAAGCTCAAACTCCTTATACGCAAGATCAATCGGATGCCCATGCAGACTCGCGGTATAACCATTGGTGTCAACCACCAAATCACCGGAACGGATCATACCGTCCTCGTTCTGCATACTCGTCTCACCCGGTCCGGACACCGCGCTTGCAGGCGCATTGCCGCGCTCCGACACGAGACGGAGTCGTCCCTCCACCTCAGCGGGAGAAGCGGAGGCGACCACCACATCGGCGATGCCCCACTGCGAATTGACCACGGTGAAACCGCCTTCGGTGAGCACAAGCACGATCGGCGTGGACAGTCCGGAAGCGTGAATCAGGCGGCACAGCGTTTTTGCGGTGGCCAAATCGTCGCGTGTGTCAAGGAAAAGAATGGTGTTTTCCGGCATCTTCACAAGGCTTGCCGCATCCATCGGCAGCACGCGCACCCGATGGGAAAGCAACGCAAGTGACGGGAGCACAGTGGAGGGGTCGCTTGCGAACGTCATAAGCGTAAGATCCGTCACGTTAGCTCCCTCTGTAAAACCCCTTGATGCCGATTCCGCGATTGTACTCTCGTAATGTATTAGCGGCGTTTCGTTAATTCTATATAAACCTTGTGGACACTTGCGGCTACATTTATTGATATTGCATACGTAATGACCACATTATGAAAAGAGGTCGAGATGACTTCCTCTCAAAGCGCCGTCGATTCGCGCTTGAACGCTTCCTTCGGCAAGGTTCTGGCCGTTGAGATCGCCGCATATGCCGTTCTGATTGTGCTTGCGCTCATTCCGGGCATTTCCTACGGCGATTCGGAAGTTCCTTCGGTGGTGTCGTTCGCTGTAGTGGGCTCCGTTGCGATGATTGCGTTGCTGACGGTGTTCAGTCCGTTCCGTGATGGCGTTGCCGGGCATGTGATTTCCGTAGTTGTCGGTTTGCTTTCGGTTGTTTGCGCCACGACGATGATGCTCGGAAAGGTGATTTTTCCGCCTGATTTTACCGGCGATGACTCCTTTTGGATGCAGGAAGGTTGGATTGCAGGCGTCGGAGGCCTGCTAATCGTGCTTATCGTGGCTTCGTTCGCACGTCAGATGGCTCGGAAGGAGCGTTCTCATCTGATTCGTTCGCTTTCCCACAATGTTGTGGAGGGCGTTGCCATGATTTCCAGCGCGGGCTGGTGCTTCCTGCCGTCCATTCTGCCGGTCGATTTCGGCGAAAGCGCGGCCACCACGCAGTATGTGTCCATACCGGTGTGGGGATGTTCCGTGGCGGTGGTCGTTGTTGTTGCTGTGGCTTTCGGTGTGTGTTCGTATTTGTGGAATCGCGATGCCGATCCGGAGCCGGATGCGAACATGCCGTGGATTGGACGCGCGCTGCTGCCGGTCATGTTGACCGGTGCGGTGGTCGGCATCGCATCGCTTGCGACTGTGCTGCTGTAGTTTGTGCCGCGGTAGTCTCTGCAGTGGTTTTGCTGTAGCGTTCGCTTTTCCATACTTATCGACCATGCCAACGCAACAGGTTCCTGCTGTAATTTCCTGTTGTAGTTTCTCGAGAGATGCCGTCATTTTTCCTGCGATTATCCCGAATCCTGCGATTGTCCCGAATCGATGGGTCGCAATATTTGCAATTTGACGGAATGGCGGAATATATGTGAAGGCCGGCCGAAGTCAAATGGAACTTCGGCCGGCCTTCGTGTCAATTGTGGATTGTCGCACGATTGATGAACGGTTGCTGGGCGACTGTCGGAAGACCTCCGGGAAATGCCGGATGACTGCCGGGATTACTGAGGGCTGCCGGATGAACGTCAGGCGATGAATCCCAAATGTTCCAGCAGCACCTTCACGCCGATCAGAATCAGGACTACACCACCTGCGATTTGTGCGGGCTTCTGCCAATGTGAACCGAATGCGCGTCCGATATACAGGCCGGCTGCGGAGAACAGGCCGGTGGTCACGCCGATGATGATTACGGAAATCCAGATGTTCAGTTCCATGAACGCGAAGCTGACGCCGACGGCAAATGCGTCGATGCTGCAGGCGATTGCCAACGGCAGCATGTGACGCCAGTCGAATTCCGCGGTTTCCTTGGCGTTCTCCTCATCTTCCTCGAATGCTTCGCGTATCATGTTGCCGCCGATAAGGGCCAGGAGGATGAAGATGATCCAATGGTCTACGGCGGTCACGTATTTGCTGAATGTGGAGGCGGCAAAGTAGCCGAGGAGCGGGAACAATGCCTGAAATCCGCCGAACCACAAACCGGTTTTGAGCGCATCCAAGCCGCGAAGTTTCTTGACGGTCAGGCCTTTGCCTATGGAAACCGCAAAAGCGTCCATCGATACGGAAACGGCTATAAGTAGTGTCTGAATCAATATAATCTCAAAAGGTTCATCCCATCGGTCTCCCCACGGGATGGGCCTCGACGGGTTCGAACCGCCTACGCCTAGGGATACCGACATAGAACTGCCGCGCATGCCATCGATTGATGGCAGCTGCTGAGGGCTTTGAATTCAGCGAATACTGTTCGCATGCCGTGAATTACGGTTCCACTATAGCGCGTATCGCGAATTTGCCCGTGTTTCGGGCTTTTCCTCCACTGGCTGGATGATTTGGGACTCTGTGCTGGCCTCCCGCGGTCTAATTCCTCCAGCCACTGGCAGTTTTGGGTTGCTGGGCGGATCCCTAGCGGGATGATTCCTCCACTAACTGGATGTTTTCGGTCACCAAGGGGTCTTCTGGCGGGTTGATTCCTCCAGTGACTGGCGGTTTTCGGACTGTAAGCACGTCCTTAGTGGGTCAAATCCTCCAGTGACTGGATGATTTAGGTCGCTACTTGGGTTTTAGAGGGATATTTTCTCCAGTCAATGGATGATTTCGGACGTTTGGAAGGCCTTCAGTGGGTTGATTTTGCCAGTGATTGGATGTTCTCGGACGATACGCAACTTCGGTAGGAAAAAGAAAAAATAAGGCCCGCCGATATGAACCAGCGAGCCTTACATATTTACCTATCTAAAAAATGAGAGGGAATCACTTCTCAGATTCTTCGAGGCGCTTGCGGGCGGCCGCGATCTCTTCCTCAGCCTTGGCGGCACCGGTCCAGTAATCGCCCGGCAGAACTTCCTTGCCCGGCTCCAGAGCCTTGTACTGCTCGAAGAAGTGCTTGATTTCGGCCTTGTGATACTCGGAAACGTCGTCAACGTCCTTGATATCGTCGAAACGCACGTCGGCCGGCACACACAGCACCTTGTCGTCTCCGCCGGCCTCGTCGACCATGTGGTACAGGCCGACGGCGCGGCATTCGACCACGCAGCCCGGGAACACGGAGTTCGGGAGCATGATCAGGGCGTCGAGCGGATCGCCGTCCTCGCCCAGGGTGCCCTCGATGTAGCCGTAGTCATCCGGGTAGCCCATGGAGGTGAACAGGGTGCGGTCCAGGAACACGCGACCGGTCTCGTGATCCACTTCGTACTTGTTCTTGGATCCACGCGGAATTTCCACCACGACGTTGAAAGTTTCTGCCATTGTTTTCTCCTTGATCGAGTGATCAGCAGTATTTCGTTATTTAGGATACCCGTTTTCGGGCAATGTTGGCACTGCACGCTGAATTACTGGTGATTTCGCATGTCGAATATTACGTTCTGCATGTCGCAGCATTACGGAACACTTCGATGCCGGAATGTGCTGCTGAGATTTTGCGCGGCTGATGAGTTTCTGTGCGGAGTTGCTGCATAGCGCGAAATGCGATGTCGGATATGCTCTGTGATTCCGTGGCTGTGCGGGTTGGCGGCATGATTCTTTATAGTGCGCCTTATACCTTGTACTGATTATTTGAAGTGGTCATGCGTGATACCGTCATATTCAGGCGGCTCTTCGGTTGAGGATCATATGAAAGATGCGTGCTCGACTCCTGCTGACGGTGCTGACGGTATGGTGCAGTCGGCCATCCACAGGTGTTTCGTCGACCGGATGGTTATCGAGCCCTCCGCGGCCTCTAGTGTTGCTCGGTACCTCAGCAGTCCTATGGTGGTGGGTTTATCTATGGTGGGGTCCACCGGATTGCGCCATGGAACGTCACATGCTGAGATGGAGATATTGCTACCGGAAATTCCGAATGTGATGAGGTAGCCTTGCGCGGGGTCTGCGTGCTTGATGATGTCGGAAAACAATTCATTTGTGATGTCGAAAAGTAATTCGGCCTTTTCCTTGGAGAGATGGCTTAGATCTTGGATGGTGTTAATTATTTCTCCTTTGAATTGCAGTTCGTTTAATCGATGCTGGGACTTGGAGATAATCTGATTGAGGTGCCTGAGTTGGTCGGAATCGTTGACTTGCTGTGTGTGGTTGGCGGGGCGTCATCGATGAGTTGGGGAATGATGGTGCGTGTTTGTGTAAGTGTTTCGCGTAAGGCATCCTGTAGCTCGGTGAGGTCCGTCTTGGATAGTTGAGAATCTGAGCATAGATGTTCGTCTATGAAACGGATTGAATAGGCGAGATTGTTGCAGGTTTTGTCATGCAGCGAGATCGCAATCTGCTGTTGGTATCTGGCTGTTGCAAGGCTATTGTTTGATTCGGTTTTTATTTGGATCCAGCGGAGCGACGCTCCCGCCAAACAAAAGACGTCTAGTGTCATAAATGTGAGTAGGAAGTCGGTTGTGTTTGTTGCCGCCTGCACTATGTGTGTGGTGGCGGCTTGTGTGATGAGATAGGCGAGGGACGCGCCGATTCCATGTAAGAGATTGTGATATCCGAGCAGTGCAACGGCCAGCAGACAGTTGAAAATGAGTGTTGCGGATGTTTGGAATGGCAGAATGGGGGGCAATCCAGGATGTGAGGATGATGAGCCAGCTGCCTATGGTCTGTTGTCTTGTGAATATGAGGAATATGATTATTTCTGTGAGGCAAAAAAGAACGCAGTATTTAAAATAAATATGTTTGATGTTTAGATTTATTTCATCTATCACAAATATTGTGAGAAACGAGAGGTAAAGAATATTTACGATGAGTGAGGGGTGAAGTGTAATAGGAATTTGTTTAATTATATTAATTATATTAAATCGTATTTTTTGCATAGCGCGATTGCTTCTTTTTTGTTTGATGCCCCCATCTTTTTGAGGATGCGGTGGGTGTGCGTGTAAACGGTGTTCTGGCTTATGTCGAGTAATTCTGATATCTGTTCGGTTGAATGGTCCTGTGCGTAAAGCCGTATTATTTTTTGCTCTTGGCGGCTTAATCTAGGTGGATTTCTATCTGTTTCGTAGTTGAGTAGGCGATGCGCCATCGGTGCGTTGGGGAAGCGATCGTCGATTGATAATCCTTAGCTTGCCCGGCTGATTGCCTCTGGCAGGGTTCGAGTGAGATTTTCTTTTGAAAGTATTCCTTGAGCACCGGCTGATATGGCGTCTTCTTCATAGCGTTTCGTTTCGTATGCGGTAATGCAGAGGAGTCCTATGTCGCCGTTTTTTTGACGTATTTTTCGGCAAACAATGTCGCCTCTGATATCACCTAAGGCCATGTCGACAATGAGGACATCGGGAAGGTTGCTGTCAAACAGGCAATGATGCAGAGCTTCTGCGCCCGAGTGGGCCACCCATACGACGTTGTATTTTCTGGGAATCTGATCTATCCAATGTGACAACAGCTTTGCGGACAGCGCGTCATTATCGAGAATCGCGATGTTGATGACTTTCCCCTTGCTCACGGCAACCAATGGTAGGGGGGGTATGTAGGACTGGTGTCAAGTTTTCCTTGACAAATGCTTACGCGAATGGTTGGAAGATCTCTACGATGGTGGTTGTCATCAAGGTCGGTGATGGAAAACACAATGATTGGGGCGGTCATGTTGAAGAAAATGGTTGGAGTTATTGGCGCTGTTGCACTGGCTTTGGCTCTGTTCATCGGTGTGCCGATTGGCGCTTTTGCCTCTGAGCCTATCGATTCGGGTGTTGAATCCTGCGGTGGTCAATGGAGTGAGTTCTCGGTGTCGGGTAACGTTTCTCCCGCATATGAGGTTTTTCCTAATGAGGGCGGTACCTGGCAGTATGGTACAAACCTGGTAAAGATGTGGTCTAATTATTGGCATACTAGCAGGTGTCATGGGTCGTCTGTGTACACGGACACGAACAAGAATGTGTCGGTTGATATTGCGCCCGGATATTGGTCTTATGCGCAATTGCACTGGTATGATTCCTCGGCCCGGTATTACTACCGTGTTTGCTAATTATCCTCTGTTTCTATGGGTGCTTATTCGCCGTTGGTGCGTGGATAAGCACCCATATCAGTATTGCATGCATATTGATTTCTCCCAATGGATGGTTTGATGGGTATGGGGAAGAAGATCCTGGCGGCTCTTAGTTTGATCATTGCTATGTTGTCTTCGTTCGTTGCCGTTTCGACATTGCGGTCATTGGGGATGACGTATCCGGTTGGAACGAAGACATTTATTTCTGTGAACTTCTCTTCGTTATCGGTTGGGAAGGATGAGGTTATTTCAGCGATAGAAGATTTGGCGTACGATGAAGGGTCATATGGCGTTTTGTCTAAAGTCGAATCCATGTCTCACGACAACGTGAAGTTATTTTATTTTGGTGGCCAAAATGACGTCGCAAACGGGTTGGCGAGAAATAATTAGGCTCTGTTAAACCAATGTTGACATGACATGTCCATTGCTGTAGTTACACTGAAACTACAGACGGGAGGTGGTGGACATGGCTTTCATCGATGAAATCCGCCGCCAGCTAAGCGACATGGGCGCATTGGAGCGCCAGCAAGCCATCGAATCTTTGCGCGAGGTCATCTACGAGGACGCCTACATCCAGTCCCGCCCGACTTCATCGGATATGGCGGCGTGCCCGCGCTGCGGCTCCGTCGCGGTCGTCCGCAAAGGACACGACCATGACGGCGTGCAGCGTTGGCTGTGCCGGGATTGCGGGCGCACGTTCCGCGACGAGCCTGACACCATCATCACCCGCTCGAAGCTGAAGCCCGCCGTATGGATGCTGTATTTGGAATGCTTCGTGGACTGCCTGCCGTTGCGCGAATGCGCGAAACGATGCAGGGTGAGCCTTCGCACCTCGTGGCTGATGCGCATGCGCCTGATCGAAAGCCTCAAACGCCACCTGCCGAAATTCCTCGCCGGGGCGGGCTCGACCGTCCAGTTGGATGAGACCTACCTGCGCGAGAGCTTCAA
The DNA here is from genome assembly GCA_963619075.1 of Acidaminococcaceae bacterium. Classification (GTDB taxonomy): domain Bacteria; phylum Actinomycetota; class Actinomycetes; order Actinomycetales; family Bifidobacteriaceae; genus Bifidobacterium. Next base: position 7,600 of record CAVEVJ010000207.1, on the reverse strand, counting down.
GGGCAACCACACGCGTGGCAAATTCACCCTACCGCGCCCAGCACGCCATCGCGGCACTCCCGCATCTAAACGGGGATTGAGCGGGGAGCAGATATGCGTGATGGGCGGCGTCGCCGACGACGGCAGCATGTTCCTTACCATGAGCGGGCGCGGCGTCATCTCCAAGACCCGCGCCATCGCCGCGTTGGACGGCAGGCTCAAGCCGGGAGCTTACGCCGTCACCGACCGAGCGTCCGCATACCCGGCGACCATGGAGGCATTGGGCGTCATGCTCACCCAGACCAAGGCCGACGACCACGCCATCAACCGCGTCAACACGCTCCACTCCCTGCTCGACGGGTTCATGACCGGATTCCGGGGAGTCAGCACCAAACGATTGGGTGAATACTTGGCATGGTTCCTGTGGCGACGCACTTTCCGACAGGACCAGACGAATGTGTCCGCCCGCCAGATCAACGTCACGCCATGCGACAACACCGTACGCGACTGGGCGCACGACATCCCGCCCTACATGGACTATTGGAGCGAAGCGGCATGGGTGTAGATACACTGTAATCATTACGGAACGGAGGCATACCATGGCGAATACACCGACAACCACCATGCGACTCGACCCTGAGTTGAAGGGTGAAGCCATGCGAGTGCTCGAACCGCTGGGGTTGAACATGACCACTGCCGTGAACATGTTCCTCAAAGCCGTGGTGCGCGAGCAAGGCATGCCGCTCAACCTACACACCGATAAAGGCGATAATCAGCAAAACTCCAACGATGGCGAGAAATGAATGCATGGCTCACGGAATCGCTCGGTTGCGGATATTGTTCTCATGACGGGCAATCAAACCAAGCATGACAATAGGAAGAAAAGGAACTCTCTCATGACACTAACGGAACGGGGGGGGCGATAATCGCCATGTAACCCCGACCAGCAATGGCTCGCACCCGACCATGGAAGGTGGTCGGTGATGGGACGCACGGAAGACCAAATCCGTAATTCAGCAGAGACAATTCTCGGGTTCGTCAGCGATGAAGAAGCGATCAGCGGAACCGGGCAAATCACCACATTCAACCAATTGGGATTCAAGGGCGTGAATTACAAGCCCGATGGCTGGTATCTGCCCAAGGACAAGGGAGCCGTGGCCATCATCCTGGAGACCAAGTCGGAGGACACTGATTTGGACTCGCAGAAATGGGTTGACGAGCTGAACCAGAACATCGACGTGACCATGAGCCAGTACTCGAAGGTTGTCGGAATCCTATACAACGGCCACACCGTGCGATGCTTCAAGAACAAGGTCGAGACCCAAGCACCAACGGAATTGCAGGATAAGCAGTTCTACATCGACTTGTTCCTCGACGAGGGCATAGACAAACAGCAAATCTACAACCTCACCGCTCGCATCAACAACCTATTACACAAGGATTTCGGTGTAACGAACCTGTATCACCGAATGATTCTCACGGCTTGCGCGCTGGTCGCTGAACGGTATGGAGCGAAACTCGAAACGTTGAAGGGGCATCCCTACCAGACTCTCAACACCACGATTACCACCATATTGTCGAAATCGCTGGAGAAGGACCGCAAGCAGAACGACAAAATTGACATCCTGCTTGACGAGTACGCCATGATTCGCATGAACACGGAAGACAACGAAGAAGCCATCTCCAGCTTCATTGATTGCGTGGTTGAAATCTCCGAACACATCAACTCGAACAAATGGCATGGAGAGGATGTCATGGGCATCTTCTTCAACGAGTTCAACAGGTACAAGAAGAAAAGCGAAGCCGGTCAGGTATTCACGCCAGAGCACATCACCGATTTCATGTACCGCATCTTGGAAGTCAACCAGAATGACCGAGTGCTGGATGCCGCATGCGGGTCCGGTGGTTTCCTCGTCAAGTCCATGAGCAACATGATTCACGAGGCCGGTGGAATGAACACCCAGAAGGCCAAAGAAATCAAGTCATTCCAGCTGTACGGCATCGAGTTCTACAAATACGTGTACGCCCTGGCTTGCGCGAACATGCTTATCCATAGGGATGGCAAAACGAATCTGGAATGTCTGGACTCACGCACCAAGGAAGCCGGTGCGTGGATTCAATCGAAGAGCATCACGAAAGTGTTGATGAACCCGCCGTTCGAGACGAAGTTCGGGTGCATGAACATAGTGGAGAACGTGCTGAACAACGTACCGGAGCACACCACGTGCGCTTTCATCCTTCCTGATAAGAAACTGGAGAAGGCTCGGGGAATCACAAAGCGAATCAAGCAACACCATCGCTTGCGGAAGGTGGTCAAGCTGCCCGAGGACGTGTTCCAGGGCACTGGCGTCACCACCAGCATCTTCGTGTTCGAGGCAGGCGTTCCCCAAGGCGATAACGAGTTCTTCACTTGTTGGATGAAGGATGACGGACTCGAAACCGTGAAGAACAAAGGACGCCATGACCTGCGTAACCGATGGGCAGCGATCGAGAACCACTGGGTCGATGTCGTCATCAAACAATCAGGGGACGAGACCTGCAAGTGGGAGAAACCCAGTGAGTGTATGTCCTATCAAGTGCCCGTCAAACCCTTCGAAATAACCGAAGAGGATTTCCGCAAAACCGCGATGGATTACCTCATGTACAAGCAGGGAATCGATGCTAGAGAATTCAGCAACAGCCTGTTCGAGAAAGTGATGTATTCCAGCGACATCGAAGCCAGCGAGGATGTCGTAACCGTAAGCATGAGAAAAGACTGACAAGCCATGCACACATTAGACACCGCAACCTGGCAACTGTTTCGCATAGGAGACTTGTTCTCGGTGGAGAAAGGCACGCGCCTGACGAAAACTCAGATGCTGGAAGGCGACATGGCCTTTATCGGAGCATCCGCCATGAATAATGGGATAACAGCAAGAATAGCGAACAAAGAGCACGTGTTCAATGCTGGGGCAATCACCGTCTGCTACAACGGAAGCGTTGGGGAATCCTTCTATCAAACGGAACCATTCTGGGCATCGGATGACGTGAACGTGCTTATCCCCAAGGAGAACATGAGCGACGAATCCTGCCTGTTCCTGCTTCCCATACTTCGAGAAGCTGGAAGGCGATACGGGTTCACGAACAAATGGCGGCAAGAGGTAATGCAGAACGACTTCATCCCATTGCCCGTTGATGCGGACGGGGTGCCCGATTGGCAATTCATGTCTGGTTATATGACGGGAATACTACAAGAATCATCGTCTTTTGTTGACGATTTGCGCAAGGTAAACCTGCACGGCAAGCATATTGACAGTTCTGCGTGGAAGCCTTTCGCTATTGCGGATTTATTCGTGGTGCAGAAAGGCACACGCTTGACACGTGCGAACATGATTCCGGGCGATTTGCCATTCATCGGGGCCACACTGGAGAACAATGGAATCACGGCGCATATTGGTAATCGCGAACACGTCCATCCTGGCGGAACACTCACCGTCGCTTACAATGGCCAGAAGGCGATGGGCAAGGCGTTCTGGCAACCCAAGCAATTCTGGGCATCCGATGACGTGAACGTACTGTACCCCAAGTTCGAGCTGAACGAGCAGATTGCTCTGTTCCTACAGCCCATATTCTGGGAAGCGAGCCGTGCCTTCTCATACGACGACAAATGGAATCAAAAGGCGATGGAACAGACCACTATCATGCTCCCCGTCACACAAGACGGTTCGCCCGACTGGAAGTATATGCACAGCGTCATGGAGCACATAATCCGCGAAGCAGACGCCGCCATCGACCAACTCGAAGAACTATAATCGCTCTACCCAATCTCGCCCTTAGGCCATACTGACCTAAGGGCGATTATTATGTGAATTTCCATGTCAATTCTGGTTTAACAGAGCCAATAATTATTCGGGGCGTAGTGAGATTGAGCTGATTCCCTTATCTGATCTCTCGGATGCGAGTCTTTCTGGAACGTATTCTTTTACGGATTCCAGGGTTGAGCAAGCGGTGGAAAAGATTGTGGAACAATACGACGGTTCTGTAGTCAATAGTGGCGTCAAAGTATCGAATTTTGATGTTCCGGGTTTGCTTGCCAGTAATCTGTCAGGTGGATTCGGAATTGCTTTGATGTGTGTTGTCGTGTGCGCAACGTGCTGGTCATGGGTAGGGAACCGTGAACGTCTGCATTCTGCTCTTGTGCTTAATGGACGCCGAAATAGAAATATTATCTGCCATGATATAGGTGATTTCCTGCGAGTGTGGATTGTTCCATATGTCGTTGGAATCGTAATTTCAATATCGCTGTCATTGATGTTGCGGTTGGTTGATTCTGTATTTGATTATATTGAAATTTACTTGTTTCTTGCTATCTCGTTCTTGCTGACTTTTTAATGGTGGTAGCTATTTTTTCTGTTGTTACCATGCCTTCGATTCGGAATATTTCTTTAAGGCGGAATCTTTCGGGAAAGCTTTTATGCGGGCAAATTTTCCTGAAGCTCTTGTGTGCTGTTCTTGTGTTGGTCTCTGGTGCTATAGCTTTGTCTTCGTTTGAATCCGCCTCGCAACAGTTTCGCTCTGCGAAGCGATGGGAGGGTGTACGTCAGGTGGTATCGGTGAAAACGTTTGCGGATCCAACGATTTCATCTCCTGAAGTTGTGCAGGCTTTTAGCGATTTCTTCAACTTGGCGGATGAGCAAGGTGGTTTGTATCTGTCGTGTTCTGTTGCCTCCGCTTTGATTAGTGGGCCGAATCCGACTGCAAAAGATATGGCGAAACAGTTATCTCCTTATGACGATGTGATTGTAACCAATAGATCTTTCCTGAATTTGATGAATGTTTCTGAGGATGATCTGGAGAAAATCGATTCATCGCATATTTCTTCTTTGCTGCTTAATGGGTTGAAGGAATATGACGGAATATGGCTGAATGAACAGGCGGGGGTTGCGCTGGAGGATTGTTTATATGAATGGAGGGGTGCTGGACTTTTCCCCGCATTGGATTATGGGGCTCAGAGTGGTATGTTTTCAACGGCGCATAATCCTTTGATTATCATGGTTGATAGCGTAAGCGAAGACCTTAACGTCAATAGTTTTGCGTACCCCGCGCTTTCGACGGCCAACATTGTTTTTGACGATGCTGAATTTGTGAATAAAATAGCTGAAAAATCAGGATTGCTGCCATCGATTAATTCTATAAACAAGGTTTCTGATGATGCTTTCTATCAGTATCGTATCCTTGAACAACTTGGTCAGACGAATCTGTTTTATTTGATTATCGTATTGCTGGAAGTCGTTCTAAGTTCAGCGGAAGGTGCGTATCTATGGGCGTACGAAAACAGACGGAGAATATTTATCAGACATACGTCAGGTGAACATTATTTACGCATTTCTTCTGATTATTATGCGGCGCAAGTTGCCTTGCTTATGATTTCATGCATGATTGCATATATTATTGTAGAACGACAAAAATTGCTTTCAGGTAGTATTTGTATTTTTATGACATGTATATCAATTGCATGTTTAATTATTGAGCTCTTTTCCGTTTTATTTGCATCGAATAAGTATTTTATAGAGGTTGTGAATAGGTCTATCAAATGATGGTAAAGGGGTAATCGATGACTATTGAACTTAATGATGTTTCATATGAGATTAAGCATCATACGATTTTTCAACATGTGAATGGCAGACTTGACGGAGGTTGCATGATCGCGCTTACCGGGCCGTCGGGTTGTGGAAAGACATCGTTGTTGAACGTCGCGTCGTTGTTGTGCCGGCCAAGTACCGGTGCCGTTGTTGTCGATGGGGAGGATGCGTCACGTTGGAATGATCGTAGGAGAAGATTGTTTTGGAAAAACAAGGCGTCATTCGTTTATCAGGATTATGGACTGATAGACGATGAAACGGTTTTATATAACCTGACATTCAAACGTAATTTCCTTAAATCCAGAAGAATGAAAATGCCTCGCCGTCTATCTGATTTGCTTAACGAGACGGGAATGTCGAACCGAATCAATGAAACCGCCGCTGTTCTGTCTGGCGGTGAAAAGCAGCGGATAGCGATTGTTCGAGCGCTTTGGAAGAGATCCGCTTACATCTTCGCGGACGAGCCAACCGCCTCATTAGATGCGGCGAACAGGAAAATGATTGTTGATTTGCTGAAAAGCGCAGCGAGAAAAGGCGCTTGTGTGGTCGTTTCGACACACGATCTGGAATTGGCGAACGTATGCGATCAAATAATCGATTTGTCGAAATGAGATTTCGTTGTATGGAATAAAAGGGCTTGACGCGCATGTGCGGCCGGAGATGCGTGGCGTGCGTGCTCAACATCATCGAAGCAAGACGAAGGCGGGTGTCTGAGAATCCAAAGTCTCAAACACCCGCCTTCGCCTTACCTGATTGCTATCTGTGGCGGAATCAGTCCTCGACCACGGTCAGCACGTGCGCCACGTCGGCCCACGGCGCGAGGGAGACGAAGTTGTCCCAGCCCCATTCGAATTCGCGTCCGGTCAGTTCGTCGCGTACCTTCAGCGGGCGGTCGGTAGGCAGACCGAAGTCGGCCAGCTCGATATGAACGGTCGACTGGTGCGCTTCATGGCCGTCGAGATTGACCACGGTGATTACCGTATCGGCCTTGCCGGTGCCGGTCAGTTCGGCGGGAGTACGGCGCAGGAACGCGATGATGCTCGGATCGCTCGTCGGCAGTACATGCAGGTTGTGGTAGCTGCGGCAGGCCGGATGCTCGGCGCGGATTTTGTTGAGCGAGGTGAGCAGCTCGGCGATGCCGTATTTGTCAGTTTCGCTCCAGTCGCGCACCTTGATCTCATACTTCTCGTTGTCGATCTGCTCTTCGAAACCGGGGCGCTGCTTGTTCTCAATGAGCTCATAGCCGTTGTAGATGCCCCAGCTTGGGCTTCCCATGGCCGCGAGCACGGCGCGAACCGCATGTCCGGCAATGCCGTTGTCTCGCAGGTAGGCGGTCAGAATATCCGGGGTGGTAGGCCAGAACGTGTTGTGCTGGTAGAAACCGCCGTTGCCACTGGTCTCCTCGAGGTATTCCGCCAGATCCTCCTTGGTGTTGCGCCACGGGAAATAGCAGTGGGACTGCGTGAATCCCACATAGCTCAGCGCGCGCATCATTCCCGGGCGGGTGAAGGCTTCGGCCAGGAACAGCACTTCCGGATGCTTCTTCGTCACGGCGGCGATCACGTCCTGCCAGAAACGAACGGGCTTGGTGTGCGGGTTGTCGACGCGGAAGATGGTCACGCCAGCCTTGACCCACAGGTCCATAATTCGTTCGACTTCCTTTTCGATGCCTTCCATGTCGGCATTGAAGTCGATCGGGTAGATGTCCTGATACTTCTTCGGCGGATTCTCGGCGAAGGCGATGCTGCCGTCAGGCTTGATGCGGAACCAGTTCGGATGGGCCTTGACCCACGGATGGTCCGGCGAGCACTGCAGCGCGAAATCAAGTGCGACTTCGAGGCCCAGCTTGTGTGCGTAATCGCAGAATGCCTTGAAATCGTCCATTGCGCCCAGCTGCGGGTCGACGGTATCGTGGCCGCCGAGTTCGGAACCGATGCCGAACGGGGATCCCGGATCGTTCGGACCTGCGATCAACGAATTGTTGCGTCCCTTGCGGTTGG
>CAVEVJ010000206.1:0-5981 GCA_963619075.1 Acidaminococcaceae bacterium | reverse complement strand
GAATGGGTCACATTCACGAATTCCAGGTTGTATGGACCGACCTTGAGCTTGTCGCGGCCCTTGACTTCGACGAGCGTCGGATTGATGTGGTGTTCCTTGCACTTGGCTTCGGCGAAGGCCAGTGTCAGTTTGGAACCGATCAGAGGAATGTCCGGACGGAGCCTGAGCAGGTACGGAACGCCGCCGATGTGGTCTTCATGGCCGTGCGTGAGCACGAGGGCCTCGACCTTGTCAAGGCGATCCTTGATGTAATGGAAGTCGGGCAGGATCAGATCCACGCCCGGCTGTTCCTCTTCCGGGAACAGCACGCCGCAGTCGATGAGCAGCAGATGCCCGTTGTATTCGACCACGTTCATGTTACGGCCGATCTCACCCAGACCACCCAGCGGCACGATGCGCATGGAGCCCTTGCGATACTTCGGCGGAGCGATCAGAACGGCGTCCTGCTGAGGCGAAGTGGTCTGCGGAGCCGGACGATTGGTGCGGCGATTGCCCGCGGGACGGGAACCGGTGGTCTTGCCACGGCCGTTGCCGTTGGCTCCACGAGTGCGGCCAGTGGACTTACGCGCGGTTGCGTTTTCCTTCTTCGCCGCGGAATCAGTGCGCTTGACAGCTTTGCTGCCGCGCTTGTGCGTTGTTTTTTTCTTTGTTTCTTCAGCCATTTCCTAGTTGGATTTCTGTTGTTAATTGTTTCCGCCTATGCGGAAACGAGGAATGAGAGAGTCCGTATTCCAACGTTCAACACAGGAATACGGACCGTGTGCCACAGCCGTCGAGCTTTGCTCGGAGCGGACTCAGAGCAGACCGGAGGCGCGCATGCCTTCTTCCGCGCGCTTGAGTTCCACTTCGCCGGGGCCGACGTTCGGCAGACGCATGGTGGTGGAATCGAGGATGCCGCGGACCTGCAGCGAGGCCTTGGCCATCACCGCCTGGAAACCGTTGCCGTTCATGGCTTCGGTGACCGGGGCGAGCTGCACGGCGATGCGCTGCGCCTCATGGATGTCTCCGCGGTCGAACGCGTCGGCAAGGTCTCGCATCGGACCTGCCGCGGCATGAGCGATCACGGAGATGATGCCGACGGCGCCGACGGAAAGGAACGGCAGGAACAGACCGTCGTCGCCCGAATACCAGGTGAGGCCGGTTTCCATACGCTTGCGCACGGCTCCCGCGATGTCTCCGGTGGCGTCCTTCACAGCTTTGACATGATCGAGTTCGGCAAGACGACGGTAGGTTTCCAGCTGGATGTGCAGACCGGTACGGCCCGGCACATCGTAGACGATGATCGGCTTGTCGGCCGAGTCGTTGACCGCCTTGTAGTGGCGGTACACGCCCTCCTGGGACGGACGGGAATAGTACGGAGCGACCACGAGCACCGCGTCGGCGCCCGCTTCCTGGGTCTGCTCCACCATGCGCACGGTATGGGCGGTGTCGTTGGAACCGGCACCGGAGATGACCGGCACGTCCACGACTTCCTTGACGGCCTGGACCAGCTCGACCTTCTCCTCCATATGGGTGGTCGGCGATTCGCCGGTGGTGCCGTTGACCACAATGCCATCGGCGCCGTCCGCCACAAGCTGCTTGGCGAGCTTGCGCACGGCTTCGAAATCAACGGAACCGTCGGCCTTCATAGGGGTAACCATGGCCGGGAGAATTCGTCCGAAAGGAGCGGGATCGAGAAGATGCATCATACCGTCAGTCATGCTGTCAACGCTACTTCCCGCTAAGGACTCGAAAGGGGCGAAAACGCGATAAGCGCCGCATTCCGGAATGGAACGCGGCGCTTATCGCGGCGGATTCACACGGTCACAGCCGCACACTGTGATTCACTGGAGGATGCAACCGGCCCTACTTGGCTTTCTTGGCCTTGTAATGCTCCGGATGCTCCTTCTCGTCCTTGGCTCGCTTGACCATGGCGATCACACCGAGCGCCACACCCAAAGCGATCACGACGTCGACGGCCACCACACCGATGCGCCACGGCGACATACGGTAGTACATCTTGGCTCCCGGCACCAGGTTGTTGGTCTGGGCGGAGTTGGCCATGGTGTACAGGGTGTGCTTCACGGCATTGCGCAGAGCCATCTTGCCGGTGGCGGTGGCGGTGGAGGTGTAGTTGCCCGGGCTGAGCGTCTTGTCGATCATATGCTGGTCGACTCCGGCTCGGACCATACGGTTCACGGCGATGTCGTCGTTAGCGCCGTTGCCCTGATCGTAATCGGTGATCACGAAGCCCTGGAAGCCCCACTCGTCACGCAGCACGCTGGTCAGCAGGTTGTAGCTGTAGCCGGAGTACAGGCCTCCGATGCCGGCCCAACCGCTGGTCATCATGCAGTCCGCGGCGCGCATGGTCTTGGTGGAGACCGTGCCGTTGTCGTCGGAGATGTACTTGATGGTCTTCATGGCTTCCTTCACGCCGATCTCGAACGGCTTGAGGTAGATTTCGCGAATGGTCTGCTCGGTGGCCCACACCGACGGAATCCACCAGCGCTGCTCCTCCTGGTCGACCATGGCGAAGTGCTTGAACGCGCAGTAGGTGCCCTTGCTGCCCGCACCGGCGATGACGTTGGCGGCCATCTTGCCGGAGATCAACGGATCCTCGGAGTAGTACTCGTAGTTACGACCGGAGAATGCGGACCAGTGCAGGTTCACGGCAGGCGCGTACCAGCCGCCGCCATCGATGTAATAGTTCTCCTCACCCACGGCTTCGCCCATCGCCTCGGCGAGTTCCACGTTGAAGGTCTGCGCCATGGTGGTTTCGGACGGGAACGAGCATGCGTTGACCCAGCTGTTGCCGTTGTTGTCGTTCAGGGCCAAACCTTGCGGACCGTCGTGTTCGGAGGTTGCCGGCTTGCCGACGGAATCGAGCTTGCCCGATGCGTAACCGTTGTAGAACAGGGCGCTGTTGATCTGCTCGTCGTTGTAATCGAGCTGGTCGAGCAGGTCGTCCCACTTGGAGTCGTAGTAGCTCAGGCCACGCATGTTGGACAGGGTCAGGCCGTTCTTCTGGTTGGATGCCGGAGCATCCTCTTCGGAAACGTAGACCTCGCTGTTCTCGTTGTTGCCGAGGACCGGGTCGTTCTCCTCATCCCATTCGCCGTTGCCCAGATCCATGGTGGTGTAGCCGTAGTCCAGCCATTCCTTGACCTGATCGGAGGCCTGACGTGTCTCCTCGGTCGGGGCGCTCGTCTGGGTGGTGTTCCAGGTCTGGCGCGAAAGGATGGTCACGTCATTGCCTACGGACGGATCGGTCATGTAGGTGTTGGCGTTGTCGAACTGGTTGGATGCGGCGACATAGGTGGCGTCGGCGTCCGCTTCGGCCTTGGCCGGAGTGCCGGTGGAGGTGCCGTCGTCGTTGAGCTTGGACTGCGCGTCCTGCTCGGACTGGCGGATATCGCCTTCCTCGCCGTTGTACCAGATGGTTTCCGCGATGGTCGTGGTCTTGGTTTCGATCACGTCATGGCTGTTGGAACGCAGCGAGATGGTGTAATCGCCGTTCTCCAGAACGTACGATCCGGTGGTGCCGTTGCCGTTGTCATGGGTGTAGCAGTACGACGCCATGTCTTCCTTGGTGAAGGACAGTTCCACGGTGTCGGACTTGCCCGGCTCGATTTCAGCGGTCTTGCCGAAGGCGATGAGGTTGGCGGTCGGCTTTTCGATCTTGTTGTCGACATCGAACTGGGTATACGGAGCCGCGTAGTACAGCTGCACGACGTCCTTGCCCGCCACATCGCCGGTGTTGGTCACCTTGACGGAGACCTTGATGGTGTCGCCGGAATCGTCGTACTTCACGATCTGCTGGTCGTAGGTGGTGTACGAGAGGCCATAGCCGAACGGATACACCACGCCGTCGTCGCGGTTGTAGTACGGATCGCTCTCGCCTTCCGGCAGGTTGGTGGAATCGAAATATCCGACGTCGGAAGCGGTCTCATACCAGCGATAACCCATGTAGACGCCTTCCTCATACTCGCGGAAAGGAGCCTGGAACTGTGCGCCGCCCTTGAACTTGGACAACCAGATGTCACGGGTGTACTCGGTGTTCTCGTACACGGTGTTGCCGGTGCCGTTGTTGAAGTTCACGAACGTCGGTTGCTTGGTCAGATCGGAGCTGAAGGTATCGACGGTGCGTGCGGAGGGATTGACGGAGCCGTTGAGGATCTTGCCGAGGGACTTGAAGCCCATGGCGCCCGGAGTGGCGATCTGCATGATGGCGTTGATGCCTTCGTCATCCTGAAGTTCCGCCACCTGCATGGTGTTGGTGGTGTTCAGCACCACGACGACTCCCTTGCAGTTCGCCTTGGCGTAGTCGAGCATAGCGCGTTCGGCCTTGGTGATGGCCAGCTGATGCGGGGTTCCATCGTCGTATTCGAGGGTGTACAGATCGCCGCCTTCACCGGAGGCACGGCCCAGGAACACGATTCCCACGGTGTCCTTGCAGGAATCGGCCACGGAGTCGAGCTTGGAGAAGTCATACTCTTCAAGGTTCAGTCCGGCACCGAGGAACGCGGTCTGACCACCCTCTCCGGAAGCGGCAGCGGGAGCCGTGGTAATGGTTTCGGCCTTCTTCATGGCCTCAACGAACGTGGTGTTCACGTTGGAGAACGCCTCGGTGATGCCTCGCTCGGCGGTGTATGCGTAATCCGCGGAGGTGTTGGTGCTTCCGGAACCGGAGCCGCTCATCACAGGATTGATGTAGTCGTAGCCCATCGGAGTGACCGGAGTGTCTTTGGTCAGCGGCAGCGTGCCGTCGTTCTTCAACAGCACCTCGCCTTCGTCGCCGACCTGCTCCGCGATCTTCGCGCTGTTGTTCAACGCCTCTTCGGAATTGGACGCGGTGAAATCGTAATAGCTCGCGTTCCAATCCTTCGTTCCACCGGGCGTGGTGTACGCCTTCGAGCCTTTGCCCAGGAACGAATCCAGCGATGGCGTGAAATAGTTGGTGATGGTGGTCAACGCGATTCCGAACACGACGAAGACCGTCATGATCGGAATCACGATGGCGCGGAACACTCCTCCGCGCATCTTGAGTTTGTTTTTCTTCATTTCATCCTCCTTTGGATAAACTCATTGTGATTGCTTCATCGCTATTTCTGCTTGAAGATAAGCTTCATGATCGGGTAGAAGACCCAGAACGAAATCGTGCAGTTGATGAGCATGGTGGCCACGTCGGCGACCGTCGCACCCACGCCGGATCCCATGACGTCTATGCACCAGCCATACAGCGGAGCCTTGTACAGGCCCTGCAATGCCGCCGCGCCGATGGTGATGATCACGTAGGCGAACACGTACCAAGCGGCCGCCTTCCACACGTTGCCGGTTGACTTGAACGTAACGCTACGTTGCGTGATGAAATTGATCACCTGCGCGATGGCCATGGTGATCTCCACCGCAAGGAAGTAAGCAAGTCCTCCACCGCCACCGTCGGAGATCGCACCGGAGGCGTAGTCGAACACGTAGTATGTGGATCCATCGATATTATGCCCGATCGGGAGCACCCGAAAATCGGTGCCCACCAGCGAAGTGAAGCCGAATATCCATTTAAGCAGCGGCATCAACACCAATTGCAATACGGTCACCGCGTTGCATATGACGAAGAACATGAGGAACTCGGCCAACGTACGATGCTTGGTTTCGAACGAACGCCACGCGTTACGGACCGGTTCGACCACCTTCGCGCCAAAACCCGCGTTATGCTCCGACTGCGACATCAGCAAGCATCTCCTTCCATATCGTGCCCAATACTGAAATCAAGAAAATCGACGACGCCATCACCCTTGTAGGTGAAGTACAGAGGAACGACACCATTCGGGGAGCGCATCGGCACCGTCTCCGTGTTTTTCCAATCGATGCCGACCACATGGATTGGCACCCGCGACAGCACGCCATCGCCCTTCGCATCGCTGGAAACCACCATCACTCCCCGCGCGGTCCCCGGAGCCCTGTCCTTGCAATGGGCACGCACCGTCAATCGCAGGGAAAGCTTC
>CAVEVJ010000205.1:0-2491 GCA_963619075.1 Acidaminococcaceae bacterium | reverse complement strand
GTCTACACCTCCAGCGAAGGCCTTGACGAAATGGCTCCGACCGGTCCGGTATCCGTATGGGAATTCAAGGACGGCGAAGTCACCGAGACCGAATTCGACCCGACCGTGGAACTTGGCCTCGCCAAGGTGACCGTTGATGACCTCAAGGGCGGCGAGCCGGCGTTGAACGCCCAGCTTGCCCGCGATTTCTTTGCAGGCAAGGACGTGCCGTTCCGCACCACCGCGCTGCTGAACGCGGCATCGGCCATCGTGGCGGACGGTCATCTGGTGCCGGCCGACGCCAGCCTGACCGAACGTTTCAAGGTGGCTTATGCCATCGCCGAACAAACCGTTGATTCCGGCAAGGCCGAAGCTTTGCTCGACAAGTGGATTGAGACGGCTCAGGCAAAGAAGGCCTGAAACGTTCCCGCCGTCCGATAGTCGATTTGACGGGGATTGGACGAGAACATGTTGAAAAGGCGCGTGCCCCGATTATGAATTCGGGCACGCGCCTTTTCAATGCATGCAAGCATTATGCGGAACGTGGACGGCTGCATGAGGAGCTTTTTATACGCGTGCCCCATCATCGAATTCGTCGGTACGCGTCTGAGCGTGGCCCTTATGCTGAACAATGAGGCCTGCCGCTCCGATCAGCGCGCATAATCCGAAAATCGTCCCCAGAATCGTGGCCAGCGCCGGCATGAATGCTGAGGCGATGATACCGGCGACACCTGCCACCAGCAAAATCCAGAAAATCAATTTGGAAACCTTGACATGCCCGATCTGCGGGTTCGGAGGAACGAAATCATCTCCGTAACGGTCCATTACCGAATCGGTGTCAAGCCAGCTGGAGCCGGTGAAATCACGAGGTCCCCGTCCACGTACGATGTCATCGGTGAACGTACCTTGGTCGAGATCGTTGATCGACAGCAGCGCCTCCTTCTCACGGCGTTGCGCATGCTTTTCGAAACGCTTCGCACTGCGGGAGTTCTCAACGGCTTTCAAATCATCGGCATGCGATTGCGCAAACTCGGCCCATGCGCTGTCCAAATCGGCCGAGCCATCATTCGACGCGGCATTTGGGTGTTCTTCGTCGGCATTGCTATTGTTGAGGTCAGTCATATTGCTAACTCTAATCAATGCGGATGCCAACCCGCTGGGAGGAATGTGAAGAATGCTCTACTGGTTTTTCGTAAAAGTCCTGGGACCTCTGGCCGTTTATCGACTTGGGCCTACCGGCAAGGGACGTGAGAACATTCCTCACGAGGGCGGAGCCATCATTGCGGCTAACCATCTGGCGGTCATCGATGACGCCTTGCTGCCGCTGACCTGCCCGCGCATGATTCACTTCATGGGCAAGTCGGAATATTTCGAAGGTAAAGGCATCAAGGGCAAGTTCAAGAAGTGGTGGTTCACCTCCGTGGGCGTGTTCCCGGTGGACCGTTCCGGCGGCTCCAAGTCCCTCGGTGCGTTGAATCACGCGCGTGAAATTATCGAAGACGGCCATCTGTTCGGCATCCATATCGAAGGAACCCGCAGTCCCGACGGCCGTTTGTATAAGGGACACACGGGTGCCGCGCGACTGGCGTTCGAAACGGGATGCCCGATTGTGCCCGCCGCCATCATCGGCTCCCGAGAACTGCAGGTTCCCGGACAGGTGATTCCAAACAAGGGCAAGTCCACGGTGATTTACGGCAAGCCGATCGAAGTCAGCAAGAAGTCGGTTGACCAGATCACCCACGAGGATCTGCGTTCGCTCACCGATCGGGTGACCATGGAAATCCAGAAGATGAGCGGACAGGAATACGTAAACGAGTACGCTCAGAAGATCAAGGAACAGCTCAAGGCCCAGAAGGAAGCAGAGCAGCAGGCCCAGGAAGCCTGACATTCCGCGGTGGATTCCGCCTCAATTGACGAAAGATGCGTCTGTCCGGGAGATTTCCCTGCCAGACGCATTTCTGTATCCGCAGCGTTTCCCTGTGGCGAACCTTACGGCTGTAACCGCCGACCAGACAAAATCACCCCTTGAACAAACGTCAGAACAGCGAGGAATACATCTTCAGCGTGATGGTCGTCGGTGTGCCGTCTTCCTGACGAATACGCACCTCGGTGCCGCCGACCGGATCCTGCGAGGACACCTTCTTGTCCTGACTGGAATCGAGGGTGATCTGTGAACTGATCTTTACCGAGAAACCAAGCTTTTCCAACGCTGTTTTGGCATCAGACGCCTTTTGCCCGACATAATTCTGCAGAACGATGGTCTCGGGGCCTTTCGAAACCACAACGTCGACGCTGTCTCCCCAATACAGGGAGTCTCCGCTTTTCACGGATGCGGAGATTACCTGGCCTTTGGCGATTTTGTCATCGTACTGTTCGGTCCAGTTCGCCGTGATCATAAGCTCATCGAGTGCCTGCTGCGCCTCATCCTTCGTCTTGCCGACGATTTCCGGCATCGTGACAGGCTTCGGACCTTGCGAAATAGTGACGGTTATCTTCGTGTTATGGGGCAGGG
>CAVEVJ010000204.1:0-4057 GCA_963619075.1 Acidaminococcaceae bacterium | reverse complement strand
CCATGGATGCCGATGTGATCTCGTTCGAAGCGTCCCGCGGCGATCTTGTGGTGCTTGACGCCATCCACGAAGCCAATTTCGAAACCGAAGCCGGACCGGGCGTCTACGACATCCACTCGCCGCGCATCCCTTCCGAACAGGAAATCGAAGAGCGCATCTACGAGATCCTCAAGAAGATGGACGTCGAAAAGGTGTGGATCAACCCTGACTGCGGTTTGAAGACCCGTGGCAACGCCGAAACCTGGCCGAGCTTGGAGAATCTCGTGGCCGCGGCCAAGGCAGTGCGCGCCAGGATCGCCGAATAAGGGCGGGCAAGGCAAAGGCATTCTGACAGGAAAAGGCAATGCACTCACCACTGTTCTCACTTGAAGTGTTTCCGCCGAAGCGAACCTCCCCTGTGGGGACCATCTACGACACGTTGGATGGCCTGCAGGGGTTGGATCCCGATTTCATTTCGGTGACATACGGCACGGGCAAGTCGTCGGACCGCACGCTTACGGCACGCATCGCGCATACCGTGAACGAATACGGCATACCTGCCGTGGCGCATCTGACCGCGCAATACCTGAACAAAGACGACGTAGATCGGGCGCTCGCCATGTTCGACGAGGCGAAGGTCTCAGGCGTGCTGGCCCTTAGGGGAGACGCGGTGGAAGGCACACAGCCGGTCGGTGTGTTCGAACATGCCAGCGATTTGGCTGCTTACATCCGACAGGAACGTCCGGAACTGAAGATCTATGGAGCATGCTATCCGGAGAAGCATCCTCAATCGGCCTCATTGGAAGATGACATCGACAATCTCAAAAAGAAAGTCGACGCGGGCGTCACACATCTGATATCGCAGTTGTTCTACGACAACGAGGATTTCCTGCGATTCCTCGACAAAGCACGTGCCGCGGGAATCGATGTGCCGATCGAGGCAGGAATCATGCCCGTGATGAACGCCGGATCGGTACGTCGCATGGCTTCCATATGCCAATCGAGGGTACCGGAAAAACTCGAGACCATGCTGACCAAGTGGGCGGGCAACAAGGCCGTGCTCAAAGAAGCCGGCATAGTCTACGCATCCGAACAGATCAGCGACCTGGTGGCGCGGGGTGTTGATGGAGTGCACCTTTACACCATGAACCACCCGTGCGTCAGCCGACGCATCTGGTCGAATGTCAAACCATTCTTCGTCTGAACGGACGATGCAACAAACACGAGGGACGTTCCCGCGAAACGATTCGGGGGAGCGTCCCTCTTTCTCTTACGAGCAGTTACTATATAAAACATGTCTTCTACGCAACAAGAGTTTCGTACGCTCGACCTGATCCGAGCCGGACTGCAAGATCTCGACAAAGCGCGTGCATTGCTTGACGGATTGCATGCCGACGGTGTCAGCAACGAACGCCTGCATATCCTGATGAATACGCTCGAAAAAGCATGCGACCCCGACGTGGCCTTGCGTAACCTGGTAGACATCGTCAAAGCGTTGCAAAGCCAGGGGAGGCATTTCGGCGACACCATCGTGGACGAGGCCGGGTTCACCAGACTCATCACCGTGCTCGGGGTTTCCGATGAAATGGGCAAACTCATGCGATTCCGCCCCGAACTCGTGGAAGCCGCCGCCAACGACACTTGCGAAAGCCATCTGTACAACCACAGGCAACGCAGGGCGCATGTGCTCGAAGCCGTCGGAGCGAATCCCGAAGACACCGCGATGCCAACAGCATCCCACCCATTGGCGCAGGCGGCCACCGCGTTGCGCCAGACATACAGGAAACAGCTTGCCGCAATCATGGCGCAAGACGCCACCTCGGCGAATCCAACCGAAATACAGCCTCGCATCAGCCAGGAACTGTCCGACCTCGCCGACGCGGCGCTGGAAGGCGCCCTCGCCATAGCGCGCAACGAAGTGGAAGGAAGCGAACACGTACGCTTCGCCATCATCGGCATGGGCAAACTCGGAGCACAGGAACTCAACTACGTCTCCGATGTCGATCTGATCTACGTGGTGGAACCGGCCGACCACGACATCGACGGCATAACGCTGAGCCGAATCGGCACTAAAATGGCCACCACGATGCAACGTGTATGCCAATCGGTGATCATGGGAGTCGCCGAACCGACCCTATGGCAGATAGACGGAGGACTACGCCCCGAAGGCAAAGACGGTCCACTTGTCCGTAGACTCGAATCACATGAGGCCTACTATGAGCAATGGGCGGAAAACTGGGAATTCCAAGCACTGCTCAAAGCCCGACCGGTGGCGGGAGACCCCGAACTTGGCGAAGCTTACATGACCATGACCCGCCCATTCGTGTGGTCCGCATCCAAACGAGACAACTTCGTCTACGACTGCCAACAGATGCGCAAACGAGTGGAAGACCTCATCCCCGCACCCCTCAAAGACAGAGAGATCAAACTCGGACAAGGCGGGCTCAGAGACGTCGAATTCACCGTGCAGATGCTCCAACTCGTCCACGGACGTTCCGACGAAACCCTGAGAACCAGGTCCACACTCGAATCACTCAGAGCGCTCGCGGAAGGCGGATACGTTTCAAGAGCCCAAGCCAAGAAGCTTTCATGGGATTACCGTTTCGAACGGGTGCTGGAACACCGGCAGCAAATGTGGGCGCTCAAACGAACCCATCTGTTCCCGGATCTAGGGAAACCGAACCGCGGCGTATTGGAACGCAAACGGGAAATCGACGTGGACGAGCTGAGCCGAAACGTCGAACTGCGCAGGCTTTCCCGCGCCTTCCGCATGCACCCGGAGGAACTCGTCGAACAGTACGATGACACCCGCCGCGAAGTGCGCAGACTTCACCTTGACATCTACTACCGTCCGATGCTGCCTATCAACGCGGGACTTGAAGACGAACAGGTGGAACTGTCCGCAAAGGTGATGAAGGAACGATTCGAATCCATCGGATTCGCCGACGCTGACGCCGCCATGCGCCATGTGGCGGCGCTCACCGCCGGAGTGTCGCGTGCTGCGAAAATCAACAGGATTCTGCTGCCTGCCGTGCTGCAGTGGCTCGGAGAAGGACAGAATCCGGATATGGGACTGCTCAACTGGCGCAAACTCGAAGAGAACTTCGGCACGGAAAGCGAATATCTCGGATTCCTGCGCGATTCGTCATCCGCCGCACAGCGACTATGCCACGTTCTATCGAACTCGCGTTTCCTGGGAGATGCACTCAACAAATCGGTCGAATCGGTGACCTGGCTCGGAGAGGACGAAAACCTCAAACCACGCTCGCGTCCGAGCCTCGATATACAGACCGGATCCTCCCTGGAACGCAACGCCGGCAACATCAACGACTTCGCCAATTCGATTCGTTCCATGCGCAGGCACGAAATCGAACGCATCGGTCTCGCCTGGATGAGCGGCGCAATCGACGGAGCCGAATCGCTGACAGGAATGACCGACGTATACGATGCGGCCATTGAAGCGGCCCTGCAATGGGCAATCCGCCACCAGAAAAACAGTATGGGACTGACGGACACGCCCGCATCGATCGCCATCATAGGAATGGGACGCTACGGTGGCAGGGAAGTGAACTTCAGCTCCGACGCCGACGTGATTATCATCTACCGCCCAAACGAAGGAGCCGACGACGGGCAGGCCAACCTGTTCGTACGAAAGGTCCAAGAGGATCTGCGTGCCATCCTGCAAGGCCCGACCACATTCGAACCGAAGATCGAACTCGACATGGACCTGCGTCCCGAAGGGAAAAACGGGCCACTGGTGCGTTCCTACGCATCCTGCGAGGAATACTACCGTTCATGGGCGAGCACATGGGAACACCAAGCCCTGCTACGCGCCCGCTACGCCGCAGGGGACGCGGTTCTGGCCGAAGACTTCCTGATAAACATAGCCGATCCATTGCGCTACCCGAAAACCGATCTAAGCGAATCGCAGATCACCGAAATCCGCAAACTCAAAGCACGCATGGAAGCCGAACGATTGCCACGAGGCGTACGCCGGGACCGTCATCTGAACCTCGGAAAAGGCGGTTTGTCGGACGTGGAATGGACCATCCAGCTACTGCAACTGCAGCATGCGGGA
>CAVEVJ010000203.1:0-2266 GCA_963619075.1 Acidaminococcaceae bacterium | reverse complement strand
GTGTAGGTGACACCCATGGCGAACGTGCCCTGCACCACCTGCTTCCAGTACGGCAGCAGGTCGCGGGTCGGGGTCTTGGACGTGCGCTGTTCGGATTCGGCGAGACGATAGACCGGGGTTTCGCTCATGTGGGCGCGCACGTACAGACCCACGGCCACCAGCACCGCGGACAGCAGGAACGGAATGCGCCAGCCGAACGCGAGCATCTGATCCTGGTCGAGGAAGGTCTGCAGCAGCAGGTTGAGTCCGTAGCAGCAGAAGAAGCCGAGCGGAGCTCCGAGATTCGGGAAACAGCCGTACAGGGCGCGCTTGTTGGCGGGCGCGTTCTCAGTGGCCACCAGGGCCGCGCCGGACCATTCGCCGGCGAGTCCGATGCCCTGGCACACGCGGCACAGGCACAGCAGCACCACGGACCATACGCCGATGACGTCGTAGCCGGGCAGCAGGCCGATGAGGAAGGTGGAGGTTCCCATCAGCATCAGCGCGGTCACCAGGGTGCGCTTGCGTCCCCATTTATCTCCGAAATGACCGAACAGCAAGGAGCCGAACGGTCGGGAAAGGAATGCGATCGCGAAGGTGAGCATGGTGCTCATCAATGCGATGAACGGCGTCTGTTCCGGGAAGAACACCGTCGGGAAGAAGCTTGCCGCGGCCACGCCGTAGCAGTAGAAGTCGTAGAATTCGATGCCTGTGCCGACAATGGACGCGGCCATGATCTCCGGTACGGAGTCGCGTTCCATGGCGGCGAGCTTGTCGTCATTCGATGTTGATGTCATTTGCTCTTCTTTTTCTTTGGATTTATGCGTTTTCCGCTTGACGTCTCCATATAAAACGATGCCGTTTAATTCCCTGCCGAAGCGGCCAATATGTGAACACATGTCGGGTGGTTCAAATCAACGTCGGCAAGGCGGGCAACGCAATCAAAGCGATGAGGTACGCCAGCGTTATGAAGCATACAAGGAAGTCCCCCCCCCGCATGCGCAGGGTATGCCAATGGGTGCGTTTCGCCCCCGCTTCGTAGCAGCGCGCGTCGAGCGCGAGACTGAGGTTCTCGGCATGGCGGACCGTACCCGCGAACACGGGGACGACGATCGCGGCCATCGCGCGCACTCGTCTGGCGAGGGAGCCGGTCTCGATGCCCCCACCCCTCGCCGACTGCGCTTCCACGATCGCCTTCGTCTCCTTTCCCAACATGGGCAGGAACCTCAACGCGAGGCTCAGCACCAGGGACGTCTCCTGCGTGTGCATGCCGAATCGGGAAAGCGGCGAAAGCAGCGATTCGAAGGATGCCGCCATCGACGTCGGCGTGGAGATCTCCATATAGGCCGCACCCAATATGATCACCAGCGCGAATCTGCACGCGTACAGCAACGCTATGCGCATGCCGTCGTCGGTGACGGACACCGGGCCGAGCGTGGCCACGACGGTACCGGTGCGTACGAAGAACAGGTTGAGCAGTCCGCAGAACACGAACAGCGCGAGCAGCATGCGCACGGCTTTGACGAGACGCGGCAGATTGATCCTGCCCGCCAGAAGCGCCGCGCCGGTGATCAGCGCGGCAAGCAGCAACTGCCAGCCGGAGTTGACAGCGAACATGCTGAACATCAGGACCAGCGTGCAGACCATCATGACCCTCGGGTCGAGCCCGGACAGCGGCCCGCGGATGCTTTCGCCGCGCTTGTCGGCTGGCCGGCCGACGGTTTGGCCGGCTGCGGTTCGACCGGTCGCTCCGGTATCGTCCATGCGTATGATGCGGTCGGCGAGCGTTCGCGCCTCGGACTGGGAATGCGAGATGATGAGCATGGTGGTGTTCCGGGCCTTCAGCTCCCGGATGAGTCCGTACACGCGTTGTCTGGCCATTTCGTCGAGTCCAGCCGTGGGCTCGTCCATGATCAGCACGTTCGGGTTGCATGCGAGCACGCCGGCTATGGCCACGAGCCGCTGCTGGCCGCATGACAGTTCGAACGGCGACTTGTCCGCCAGGTGTTCGATGCGCAGCAGCTTCATGGTCCGTTCGACGCGTTGCGCGACCTGCGTTTCGTCGAGCCGTTGGTTGCGCGGCCCGTATGCGATGTCTTCGGCCACGGTCGCTGCGAAGAGCTGGCGTTCCGGATGCTGCAAGACGTATCCGACGCTTGCGCGTAGCCGTTTGCGTGTTTTGCGGCCCATGCGCGTCAGTTCGATGCCGTTGACGGTGATTTCGCCGGATTCCGGCTTGTCGAGCGCGCACAGCAGACGTGCCAGCGTGGATTTGCCGGAACCGTTA
>CAVEVJ010000202.1:0-3876 GCA_963619075.1 Acidaminococcaceae bacterium | reverse complement strand
GCCTGCCATCAGCTGTGCGGAGAAGGCGAGGAACGGGTTGCAGGACGGATCCGGAGCGCGGAACTCGATACGCTTCGCAGCCGGGGAGGTGCCGGCCAGCGGAATACGGATGGCAGCGGAACGGTTACGAGCGGAGTACACCAGGTTGACCGGTGCTTCGAAGCCCGGGACCAGACGGTGGTAGGAGTTCAGGGACGGGTTGGTGAAGGCCAGCACGGAGGAGGAGTGCTTGATCAGACCGCCGATGTACCAGCGGGCGAGATCGGACAGGCCACCGTAGTTCTTCTCATCGTAGAACAGCGGCTTGCCGTCCTTCCACAGGGACTGGTGGCAGTGCATGCCGGTGCCGTTGTCGCCTGCGATCGGCTTCGGCATGAAGGTTGCGGCCTTGCCAGCCAGAGCTGCGGTCTCGTGAACGACGTACTTGTACTTCATCAGGTCGTCGCCTGCGTGCTGCAGGGAGTTGAAGCGGTAGTTGATTTCCTGCTGACCAGCGCCGGCCACCTCATGGTGGGAACGCTCGAGGATCAGGCCGACCTTCTGCAGGTTGGCGACCATGTCGTCGCGCAGATCCTGGGTGTGGTCAATCGGCGGAACCGGGAAGTAGCCGCGCTTGATGCGGTTCTTGAACGCGATGTTCGGGGTGCCGTCATCCTCAACGTCAACGCCGGTGTTCCACGGGGCTTCGATGGAGTCCACCTCGTAGAAGGAGCGCTGCATGCTGTTCTCGAAACGCACCTTGTCGAAGATGAAGAATTCAGCTTCCGGAGCGAAGGAAGCGGTGTCGGCGATGCCGGTGGACTTCAGGTAGGCCTCAGCCTTGCCTGCCACCTGACGCGGATCGCGGGAATACGGCTCGTCGGTCAGCGGGTCGACGATGGAGAAGGCCACGTTCAGGGTCTTGTGCTTGCGGAACGGATCGATGAATGCGGTGGAAACATCCGGCACCAGCTTCATATCAGATTCGTTGATGGCCTGGAAGCCTTCCACGGAGGAACCATCGAACGGCATGCCGTCAGTGAAGGCGTCCTTCAGGAATTCGCTTGCCGGCACGGTGAAGTGCTGCTGAACACCGATCAGATCGGTGAAGCGAACGGAGACGTATTCAACGCCTTCCTTGTTGATAAGGGCCTCAGCATCAGCCTTGGTTTCAAGTGCAGCCACGGGACCGCTCCTTTCGAATAAGTAACTTACAGGCTTTAAGTGTAGGAATATGCGTTTCGCCTACTCGCCGGTTGGGTTACGAGAATGTTTCGTACAGCGATCGTGAGTATGCGATTACGCGCAAAAACAGGGAAGGAATATTACGAACGATGTAACAAAGTCTGTAAAAGGGTTCGACTGGCGGACATTCTTGCACTATATGGATACGCCACACGGAGATGGCGGCAGTGACTGTTGCAACACATCGGTTGCATTGCGTCGAGACGGTTACGTTACGGAGAAAACGAAAGGGCTCCGATTCCAAATGGAAATCGGAGCCCTGAATCGAAATTCGTATGAACCGCTATCAGCGACCACGCATGGCACGACGGCTGACACGCTGCGGACGCATCGGATCGACGCCCTTCGGAATGTTCATACCGTTCTTCATCTGCAGGGTGCGCAGACGCTCGTTAAGAATATTCAGCTCGTTCCTGGTGAGCACGAAACGAGTCTTCGGGTGGATGGCCGCAATCAGCTTGTTCTTGTGGTGGGTCGGCTCATAGGTCTTGAACTTGAGCAGGGTCTTGCGCAGGTTCTTCAGAGAAGTCTGGTTCTGACCCTGGCCAACGTAGATACGATACACCGGAATGTCGGAGCCGGCGGTAACGCCCTTGATGTTCTGCTCCTGACGGTCCATGGCTCGCTTGACTCGGTTGTAATCACCTTCGCCGAGCAGGTAGATGCCATTGAATCCGGTACCACGCCAGATGGCGTCCTTGGTCTTCGGATCAACCCAAACCGGTTCCTGCGGGAAGCTGAAGCCGGCCTTGCTGATGTTGCCGAGCACGCTGATGGCCGCGCCCGGGCGTCCTTCAAGCTTGGAATAACCGACCTTGTCCGCACGGTTGGTGAGCATCATGGTGGCGAACAGCAAGCCAATCATGATGGCCAGAATCATGGAAGTGATCCAACCGATCACCGACCACTTGAATACGATGCCCAACACGATGAACACCACGATCGGGGCTACGAAAACACCGCCACACAACCAAGGGAGCGCCTTATCCTCCATATGGGTGTACTTGAAGATCTGAATGATCTGCTTGATGGTGCTCTGCTTCTTCTTTGGCTCTTCTTTGTCTGCCATCGACTTCCTCACTTGATTATGCGGTTACACACACTGGAACGGTAGTTTATCAGGAACCATGCCGTAACGCCATGTTGCGGCCATTATTAGGTTGCGTCATCGTGTGTGCAACGGCCTACCGTCGGCTTTGAGCAGTGCCTCACCGAACATTTCGCTGAACGTCGGATGCGGATGGATGAGCCGTGACGCTCCCGCCAAGGGAACTCGATTGCCTACAAGCTGTTGCGCTTCCGCAATCAGATCACTCGCATTCGGCGCCACGATATGTGCGCCCAGCACCAACGCAGTCTGCGGGTCACTGGACAACGCTCCGGTCACCAGCGT
This sequence comes from Acidaminococcaceae bacterium, assembly GCA_963619075.1. GTDB lineage: Bacteria > Actinomycetota > Actinomycetes > Actinomycetales > Bifidobacteriaceae > Bifidobacterium. The sequence continues at coordinate 1,259 of CAVEVJ010000202.1, read as the reverse complement.
CATGGAGCCGCCTTCGGCACTCATGAGCATGCGGGAGTTCGCCATAACCGGGTATGCGGTTTCCCTCGGATCAACGATGTCTTCCCGTTCCTTGGCTTCGGCGAGCGTAATGCCTACACTCGCGGCTTCCGGGAATGAGAAGACCACTTGCGGGATGGTCTCGTCGCATACCGGTTTCGGATTAAGACCTGCGATTCGTTCGGCGATGACGATGCCTTGTGCGAACGCTTTGTGAGCCAGTGCGGGACCTGTGGTGATGTCTCCCAAGGCCCATGTGCGTTCACGGCTGGTAAGACCGTATTCATCTGTTTTCACGTAGCCGCGATCGTCAAGCGCTATGTTCTGCTCTGCAAACCAGGGAGATTGCGTATTCGGCGAGCGTCCGATCGCAACAAGGGCTATTTCTCCGTATGCGGTGCGTTCCTCCTCAGAGCCATTCTGCGTATAGTGCACGGTGACGCCGAGATTCGTTCCGGTTTGCATTCGGTTTACGGAACCGCGAGTAATCACGGTGACGCCGCGGCGTTTGAGCTCGCGGGTTAACGTCGATGAAACGCGTTTGTCCCAAGCCGATAGTACACGATCTTTGCGGATCAGCAGGGTGACTTCGCATCCCGCGGCGTTCCACAGCGAAGCGAATTCCAGTGCGATCGCACCAGATCCCACGATTACCGCGCTGGATGGGAACGTATCGAGCTCCAACGCCTGTGTCGAGTCGATGATTGCACCGGAGAACGGGCTGCCGGGGAAGGGGAGCGGACTTGACCCGGTTGCCAGAATCGTATGCTCCGCGGTGATGGTGAGTTGCTCGCCGACAGGTTGCGCGATGCCTGCCTTCAGTGTACATAGCACCTGCCCGCCGTCATCCGTCGGAGTGATTCGTACAACGTCGTCACCAGCCGGTTCGCCGTTGCCTTGAAATACGGTGACGCCTCGATGTGCCAGCAGTCCGGACAGTCCTTTCGTCATGGTTTCGACGGCGGACATGCGAAAATCCTTCAATTTGCCGAAATCGATGCTGTGCAGGGTCGCATTGATTCCCATACGTTCGGCGCTGCGAATATTTTCCGCGCTATGAGCGGCGGTCAGCAACGCCTTCGAAGGAATGCATCCACGATTCAGGCACGTGCCTCCCACCGTTGCGTCACGTTCGATCAGTGCCACAGTCTTGCCGAGTTCCGCCGCGCGCAACGCCGCCGAGTATCCGCCCGGACCGGCTCCGATGATGGCGATGTCGAAATGCTGATCGGTCATTGTTC
>CAVEVJ010000201.1:0-2059 GCA_963619075.1 Acidaminococcaceae bacterium | reverse complement strand
GAGTCGGAAGGCTATGAACGGCCAAACCGCAGGTGCCAGAGCGGATCCGATGGAGCTGACGATGAACAGGATCGCCGCGGTGAGCAACGCTTTGACTCTACCGTAGCGGTCGGCGAATTTTCCGGCGAACCATGCGCCCAGCACGCATCCGGCCAACGCGCCGGAAACGGACAGGCCGCTCATGAAGTCGTTGAGGCCAAATCCGGACTGGGTGCCCGCGATGGAATCGACCGCGCCGTTGATCACGGACGTGTCGTAGCCGAACAGCAGTCCGCCCGTGGCTCCGGCGAGGCATACGAGGATGATGCGGCGTTTGATGGCCGGATCGATGACCTCGACATCTCCGCCTGTCTGCTTCGGCAGATTCTTGGATGACATGTTGACTCCTTCGTCTTGTCTTATGCGATGACATCGTCAACGATATGTCTGCAGAAATCCGATAATCACGCAATATGTGATATTGAATCGTAGAATTGTGACTTATCGTCAATCTCTGAAGGATTGGACATCACATTTTGCCATACTGGAGTCACAGGCTGCCGGCAAATATCCGTTGACGATGAAGTGGAGGGATTCATGTCCGTCGCATCCATGCCTATGACGTATAACACTCTGATAGGCCCTGATTACCGTGAGGAGAACGTCTATCCGGAAGGATTTCCCGGATTGGTGATCGTCCATGATTCATTGGATGAAAGAGCAAAGCCCCACTGGCATCCGGGAATGGAATTCGTCTATTCGGCTCATGGCAGCTGCCCGTTCATCGTGGACGGGCGGGCAATACCGCTCAACACCGGAGACCTTCTGCTCATCAACCCGTATTCGATTCACTATGGCATACCGGAGGATACGGATGGAAAGTCTCCGGTGATATTGTCCGTGACGTTCAACGACGAGGTTGCGGAACGGCTCTATCCGTTCGCGGACAGATACGAATTCTCCCTGCACTCCCCTCGTGCCACCAGAGACGATCAAGCCCGACTCATACAGCTGGCGGAAAACATCATCCATTGGCAACGGTCCGACGAAAGCATCCGTGGCTTCAAACTCAACATGCTGTTGTATGAGCTGCTGTCCCTGCTGTATTCGAAATTCGTTTCCGGGACGCGTGGTCCGGAGCTGACGCGTTCCGGACGCAATGTCACCATGCAAATCATCGGATATGTGACCTCGCATCACAGGCAAAGAATCGACGCGGCCGACGTAGCCCGTGAATTCGGCTACAGCAGGGAGCATTTCTGCCGTATGTTCCGCAAAGCGACCGGCACGACATTCAAGGAGTTCCTGACCGAATTGAGACTGGATGACGCCTGCAGGAAACTGCTGAATTCATCATCTTCCGTGGCCGCCATCGCAAGGGAATGCGGCTTCCCCGACACCAGGGCCCTGCAGAACGCCATGCGACGCGAGTATGCGATGAGCGCGCAGGAATATCGTAGTCAGAGTGACGAAAGAAATTGACACGTGTCGGATGGAGCGGCAAACCCCACCCGACACGTTGAAAACTCAACTTTCCGAACGCATTTCCCTTAGAACATCACGCTGCGGGAACCAACGCATTACGGTTCAATCGATCGATGCACATCTTCAGATCATTCAACTCCTTGCCGAACACTAAAACCAAGGGTCTCGGCCTATCGAACGGTGGTCGGGTCAACTGCTCGAACTGGATATACCCGTTCTGCTCAACATAACCAACGATTCTGTTCAGCATGGCATTCTGCGACGGACTGAGCGAATGGTTGTTGATGAACTCTCCAAACGCGTCCATGGTAGCTTGATGGTCAAGCTTAACGATACGTCGCACCAGCAATCCGAGCGGCACATCGCCGAACGCGTTCCAATATTCCTCCTTGGAACCGAGTTCATGAATCAGAATGTTCTCCAGGTTCGAGAAGTCATTACGCGATAGAGGCTCGTTGCGGTGGAGCTTTCGAATAACATCATCGTCGCTATGCTCGTTGATGTACCGGTTGACTTTCTGCTCGTAATTCTCGTAATGCTCAGTGATGTCGAAATCCTGTCCTTCCGTTTGAGCAATGATCGGATCCTTCAAATC
>CAVEVJ010000200.1:0-3745 GCA_963619075.1 Acidaminococcaceae bacterium | reverse complement strand
GCCTTCAGGTCGCGCAGCAACTGCTCCGAACCCGGGAGCAAGCCGACCAGTGCATCGTTGTAACGTGTGATGTAATCCTTGAAGATATCGGCGATTTCCTTGCCGTGGTCGCGTTCCATGCTGGGCAGCACTTCGGACAGCAATGCACCATGGTCCATGCGGTCCTCATAATCGAAGAAACCGTATTCGTCATCATCGGAGCAGATGCGGTCGACCAGATCCTGCGGATAACGTCCTTCCAGCGCCGCGCGGCACTGCCAGTCGACCACGACTCCGCAAAAATCGAAAATGACGTCGGTGATGGCGGGGATTGCGTTGACCATGGGAAGCCCTTCTCATAAAAGCGTGTGTATGCCGTTCGCCAGTGTATCGCAACGGGACGGCGTAGCAAGGTGGCGCGAAGGCTGTTTCGAGATGAAATCCTTGGGAACGTCTGGCGTGATGTCGCCATTGGTTGATGGCGACATGGTGTATGGTCACCGTCGTGCCGCATCGACGAACATTTGAAAAATGGCGCGGCTGCGCGCGTCGACCTTATGCAGGAACTCTGGATGCCACTGCACCGCCCACAGGAACCGGGAATCCGGACGGTATACGGCTTCCGTGACGCCGTCAGCGGCGGTGGCCATGACCTTCAGCGTCGGCGCCACGTTTCGTACGGCTTGGTGGTGGTAGCTGTTGACCGCGATCAGCCAGTTGCCCGACTTATCGCGCGTCATATCCGAATCATCCACCTGTGATTGCGCCATGCCGTCGAGCATATCGCCCAGCGGCGTGTTCGCGTCCACAAGCACGTCATGTCCGAAGGTGTCGTACGGCGGATTCATATGATGCTCCACATCGCTTGGATGCTCGCTCGGCAGGTCATGCCATAGCGTGCCGCCAAGACAGGCATTGATGAGCTGGATTCCACGGCAGATGCCCAATACCGGTTTGTCGAGTCGAATCATGACGTCGAGCAGCAGGGGCTCCATCGCATCGCGTTCGGCGCTCAGTTCGGGGTTCGTCGCCTGATATTCGGCGGTGATTTCCTCGCCGTAGATCGATGGGTTCACATCCTGACCGCCGGTGAACAGAATGCCGTCGCACATGTCGGCCAATTGACGGATGTCATGCTCGTCGGAGGTCAACGGCAGCATGAACGGCAGTCCGCCGGCCTCCTTCACGCCGTCCATGTATCCGGGAAGCATCCACAGACTGTCACGCCCGTAATCGAACAGGGGGGTGATGCCGATGACCGGACGTTTCTCCATGATCCCGCCTTCCCGTGGTTTGTTCTTGCCGATGTGACGAGAGCATAGTTCCCGGATGTTTCGAATTTTGCGGCGCACGTCGCATTTCCTAGCGCCGTCAGCGCAGTATATCCACGGGAGAGAGGGATTTGCTGCGTTCGATGATGGTCGAGATGGTTTCGGGTGATTCCCTGCATCCACGACGTAACCACATCCATAATACGGACGAGGTGGATGAGACGAGGATTTCCGTGGCGTACTCCCAGGGGATGCCTGGAATCCCATCCGGAGCTTTACGCAACCGTGATACTTGTTTGAGCAACAGTTGTTTGATGACGTCTCTGAGTCGTTCGTACAGTTGCATGTCGTTGCCGCTGCTGGTGATGGCGTCGAAGAATGCATAGTCCTGTTTGATGTAACGCATGGCGGATTCGAGGTCGCAGGAATCGATGATGTCCTCGGCGTCGATCGGTTCGCAGGGGTCGTTCGATTCCGCGGTGAGTATCGCGGTCAAGTCCGTGATGACGTCATCGAGCAATTGGTCGCGCAGGTCGAATTTGTCGACATAGTGCATATAGAAGGTGCCGCGGTTGATATCGGCTTCCCGGGCCAAATCGCTGACGGTCATCGCGTCGAAACCCTTGTTTTTGACGAGCGTGGTGAACGCCGCCTTGATTTTGGCCTCCGTTTTGGTCTGTCGCTGTCGAGCCATGCCTACCAGTCTAAATCAACGTGTTGTGCATTTCGTCAAAAATCAACAGTTTTTCGCAGAACGTCTAAAGTAAACGCTTCCGACGAATCTGATCATTGTGACTTCCATCGCCGCGCATATACAATCATGCCGAAATTAAATCAACATGTTGTCTATTAGCGGAGGTGATAGGCTGATGTCGTATATCGGGATGGAACACAGTTACAAGCGTTACCAGATGGGAGACACCACGGTCGTGGCGAATGATGACGTGACATTCGGCATCGAACAGGGCGAGCTGGCGATTATCTTGGGATCTTCAGGAGCCGGCAAATCAACGGTTCTTAACATTCTGGGCGGAATGGACACCAATTCCGAGGGGAAAGTCGTCATTGACGGCAAGGATATCTCGAACTACACCGCACGCCAACTGACGGATTATCGGCGTACGGACATCGGTTTTGTATTCCAGTTCTACAATCTGGTCGCAAACCTGACGGCCAAGGAGAACGTGGAGCTGGCCTCGCAGATCGTGGCTGATGCCATGGACTCGACGGAGGCGCTGGCGAGCGTGGGACTCGCCGACCGAGTCGACAATTTTCCCGCACAGCTTTCGGGAGGCGAACAACAGCGAGTGGCCATCGCGCGAGCGGTGGCGAAAAATCCAAAGATTCTGTTATGCGATGAGCCGACCGGCGCGTTGGATTACAACACGGGAAAGCAGGTATTGCAGATTTTGCAGGACATGAGTCGACAGAAAGGCGCGACGGTGGTGATCGTGACTCACAATTCCGCCATCGCGCCGATCGCCGACCGCGTAATCCATATGCACGACGGACGCGTCACCTCAATCGAGCTGAACGAACATCCGATGAACATCGAGGAGCTCGTATGGTAAAGCGCATTCTATGGAAGGACATTCGACAAACGTTATCCGGTTCGATGGGGCGATTCATCTCGATCGTCTGTCTGATGGCATTGGGCTCCTTCGCGCTGGTCGGGCTCAAAGTGGCCGGCCCGGACATGCAGGCCACCGGCGCCGAATTCTACGGAAACAACAACCTTGCCGACGTCACGGTCGTGTCCACATACGGACTATCCGAAGACGATGAGAAAGTCATTGGCGAAGCCGATGGCATCAGGGACATCGAATACGGCTACTTCAAAGACGTCGTCATCAAAGGCACCAATTCCAGCATGCGTGTCTTTTCAAAACCGGAGCGTATCTCCACCTACGACGTGGTGGAAGGTAGAATGCCAAAGCAGCAGGGGGAGATCGTGCTTGATTTGAACCAGCGGAGTAAATTCGCTGTGGGCAGCACGCTGGACGTCACCGAAAAAGCCGACATTTCCGGCGGTACGGTTCTGCGGCATCATCGTTTCGAAGTCGTAGGATTTGTGCGCGCAAGCGAAATCGTATCCGGAATGAACATGGGACAGTCCACATCCGGCAGCGGCACCCTGGCCTCATACGCCGTGGCCATGACGTCGGAATTCGACTCCGAAACGACGATGATCGCCCGCATCGTCTATAACGACACCAGGGATCTGGATTACTGGACGAACGATTATCGCGACCGCGTGCAGGATCATAAGAATCAGCTCGTCGAACTCCTTGCCGGACAGCCGGAAGCGCGAAAGGAAAGCATCCGCGAACAGCAGCAGGAGAAAATTGATCAGGCCAAACAGCAGGTCAAGGATTCCGAACAGCAGCTCGCCGACGCGGAAACGCAGATTGCCGACGCCAAAGCGCAGATAGAAAGCGCTAAGGACCAGGTGAGCGAAGGTGAGACGGCCATGGTGCAGGAAGGTTCGTCTGCGA
>CAVEVJ010000199.1:0-2351 GCA_963619075.1 Acidaminococcaceae bacterium | reverse complement strand
CACCATGCGTCTTCGCCCAGTTGATGTAGTCGGCCACCACAAGGAAGTATCCGCAGAACTGCATCTGGCAGATGACGCCGCACTCGTAATCGGCCTGCTTGAGCACTTCGATCGGGGGATTGCCATCGTAGCGTTCCTCGAGTCCTTCCTCGACCTTCTTCAGGAACAGCGAAGTCTCGTCCCAGCCTTCCGGACATTCGAATTTCGGCATGAACGCGCCGTCTTCGTGGTCGTCGAACATGACGTTGCAACGTTCGGCGATTTCCAAAGTATTGTCGCATGCCTGAGGAATATCGCGGAACAGTTCACGCATCTCCTCGGATGTTTTCAGGTAGTATCCGGTACCGTCAAACTTGAACCGTCCGGGCTCATCCAATGTGGAGCCGGAATTGATGCACAGCATGGCGTCCTGAGATCCTGCGTCCTCGGCACGCACATAGTGCGAATCGTTGGTGGCCAGCAGTGGGGCGTTGAGCTTTTTTGCGATTTCCAGTAGACCGTCGGTCACCTGCTTTTCGATTTTCAGGCCATGGTCCATGAATTCGATATAGAAATTGTCTCGCCCGAAGATGTCCTGCATCTCCCCTGCCGCACGCAAAGCCTCATCGAACTGCCCGAGAAGCAGTCGGGTCTGGATGATGCCCGAGGGGCATCCCGAGGATGCGATGATTCCTTTGGAATACTTGGACAGGATCTCCTTGTCCATACGCGGGTACCGCATGACACGGCCTTCAAGATTCGCGTCGGTGGACGCCTTCATGAGGTTCACGAGACCCTCGTCGGTTTCCGCCCACATGGTCAGATGCGTGATCAAGCCGCCGCCGGACACATCGTTGGGGTTTCGCTTACGATGGTTGGGGTCGATGTCAGGATTCCAGTTAGTATCCCAGCTCACTCGGGTGGGATCCTGACGCGCGGTTTCAGGAGTAACATACGCTTCGATGCCGATGATCGGCTTGATGCCCACGCGTACCGCTTCGCTCCACATTTCGTATGCGCCGTGCATGTTGCCATGGTCGGTGATGCCGACCGCCGGCATGTTCAGTTCCTTCGCACGTTTGACGAGATCCGGGATTTTCGATGCGCCGTCAAGAAGCGAATAATGCGTGTGATTATGCAGCTGTACGAAATTTCCGGAAGTTTCCATGTGGTCCAATCTACCTGCGCTTGATGACTTGAAGTCACAATATATCGTCTTCGGGGCCACTCATTCGATACCGACACGCTTGATTGTTGTGAATAACCCGCGTTCTCTGACCACAACCCCCATATCGGCTTGACAATGCCTTTCCTATCAGCGTTACTGTCAATATGACGTGCAACTGGGCACACCTCACGAACACCAACGTCCACCAATGAATCGAGATGCATCATGAGTACGCGGACACAACACATACTCCGTTTGCTGTCGTTGACCTTCCTGCTGGCCGGGCTGGCGCTCGGAGCATGCACGATAGCCGGTTTCTGCTACTTGGGACGCGGAACGTACAATCCGCTCGACGCGCTGGTCGTCATAGTGGTTTCGGTGATGGCCTGCGCATGCCCGACATTGCTGGTATGCGCGGCCATATTGTTTGCGATTCAGCTGATAGGTTCGCTGGTTTCACGGTGACGGGTGCGCATGATATGGAGCGCCTGCTGCAGATCGGCGGGATACTGCGATTTGACGGTCGTCCAGATGTGGGTCCGCGGATGTTTGAATTCCAGCTGCATGGCGTGCAGCCACTGGCGTTCCAGGCCAAGCGCCTCACTGAGCTGCGGATTGGCCCCATACATGGCGTCTCCCGCAAGCGGATGCCCGATGGAGGAGAAATGCACGCGAATCTGGTGGGTTCGCCCTGTCTCAAGATTCACCGACACCAGCGTGGCCTCGCCGAATCGTTCCATCACGTCCCAGTGGGTGATCGCGTCCTTGCCGGACGGCGTCACGCAAAAACGGAAATCGGAAACCTTGGCACGGCCAATCGGCGCCTCAATGGTGGCTTTGTCTTCCTTGAGATTGCCCTGCACCAGCGCATGATGCGTTTTCACCACTTCGTGCTGGGCGAATTGACGGCGCATCTCCACATACGACAACTCGGACTTGCAAACCAGCATGAGTCCGGACGTGCCGACATCGAGCCTTGATACAATTCCCTGACGTCCCGCGGCACCGTATGACGTGATATGAACGCCACGGTCAAGCAGACTTCCCAACACCGTGGGCCCCGTCCAGCCCACGGAGGCATGCGCGGCCACACCGACCGGCTTATCGACCACCACAATGTCATCGTCCTCATAGGCAACGGCCATGTCATGGGCGATGGGTTCAGGTTCGGCACGCTCCTCGACGATGTCGAATTCCACGGTCT
>CAVEVJ010000198.1:0-2016 GCA_963619075.1 Acidaminococcaceae bacterium | reverse complement strand
ACGCGACCACGTCCAGGTCCCGCAATGGCTTGAGAATCGCCTTGCCGACCTCATCCGACTTCACTTGCGCCAAACCTCGAGACCGCAGATCCTCTTCAACCTGCTGTCCCAGCATCTTCAACTGATCTTCATCGATCGGTCTGCCCTGGCATGCCTTGCGAACGCCGGAAATCACTTTGTTGCGGTCGAATTGCTCGACGTTCCCGGAACGTTTCACCACAAGCAGCATCGTCGTCTCCTGTGTAGTGAAACGCTTGGAGCATTTCGGGCATTCGCGTCTACGACGAATGGAATGGCCATCATCGCTAATGCGGGTATCGACCACCTTGGTATCTGAATTCTGGCAAAACGGACAATGCATGAGTTCAAGAATAACCTGAACCATTGAATTTACGGTTTCGGTGACATCGGGCAAACCGTTCGCCGCATATCTTCTTTTCGAACATCGGTTTCATCGAGCGCATGTCCCAAATATTGCACAAATGTTCGAATATCACAAACACACCTCGAACAGATGTTTGATTTACCTTTCGTTTCACGCTATGCTGATTCAAGACACGAAAGGAGCCACCATGAGCAGCATCTCATCCACGCCCCGAAAAAGCGCGGAACATCCGAACGAAAGCTCGTTGACGGATCGCCAGCGCAAAGTCCTGTCCGCGATCAAAAAGCATCTCGCCGAACAGGGGTACGCTCCTTCCTTTCGTGAAATCGGCAATGCTTCCGGACTGAAAAGCCCCTCCTCCGTCAAGCATCAGCTTGAAGCACTGGATGAAAAAGGATTCATCCGCATGAATGCCAATAAAGGACGGGCCATCGAAGTAGTCAGATTCGACGACGAAAACCCTGACGCAAAAGCCTCTTCGTCCGCACGAGGGAAAATCTCCCCCACGCCCAGCAACGATGGGCATAATGCAATCTCACACGTTTCATCTTGGATCGCGGACGACGAGAACATGGCCATCATGTCATCGCGGGACGTTCCTCTGGTCGGAAGAATCGCCGCAGGCGTGCCGATTACCGCGGAACAGCATATCGATGATGTGATGCGACTGCCGGAACGTCTAACCGGAACCGGAAACCTTTTCATGCTGGAGGTTCACGGCGATTCCATGGTCGACGCCGCAATCTGCGACGGTGATTTCGTGGTCATCCGTGAACAGAACACCGCGGAGAACGGCGACATCGTGGCTGCGCTTCTCGACGATGAGGCCACCGTCAAAACGTTCCGCAATGACAACGGTCACATCTGGCTCATTCCGCACAATCCCGCGTATTCACCGATTGACGGCACCGACGCCCAGATCATGGGCAAAGTCGTCACCGTTCTACGTAAGATCTGAATTTTCGATTCGGAATACGACAAGACGGCATTCCCCTTCAATCAACGGTGCATACGTTCCTGGCTGGCTGAACTGTACCCTTCCGGCTCCAATTGGAACGTGGTGTGCGGCACCGAGACAGGAAAATCCTCAATCAGACATTCCTGCAACTGATTGAGAATGACCGCTCCTTCTTCCATGCTCAACCCGCGTTCCACAACAATATGAGCCATCAGGATGGGCAGATCCGTGGAAATGGTGCTGGCATGCAAGTCATGCACCGCGACCACATGCGGAACCTGCTCCAAGTGCCTCCGCACCTCCTTGAGGTTCAAACCCTCGGGCGTTTCCTCCAAAAGCACGCGAACCGCATTGCGCATGAGCACCACGGCACGCGGTATCATCATCAGCGCGATCACGCCTCCGGCAATGGCGTCGAATCCGGACCATCCCGTAATCATCAACACCACGGCCGAAACCACCACCGCCACCGATCCCAAAGCATCGTTCACCACTTCAAGAAAGGCCGCTTTCATATTCATATTGTCGTCACTACGCGAAGCGAGTATGGCGATTGATCCGACATTGGCGACGAGACCGACCACACCCATAACAAGCAACAGACGCACATCGCTTACCTCATCGACCGAGCTGACGAAGAGTCTTACCACCGCTTCGAAAAGCGCATATATAC
>CAVEVJ010000197.1:0-2637 GCA_963619075.1 Acidaminococcaceae bacterium | reverse complement strand
ACGCTGGATCCCTTGTAAGCGGCCTTGAGGCTCATCGTATAGCCCTTCTCACCCCACTTGGTGGCGCAGTACACGGATTCGTTGGCGTTGCCTCGGGTGGCGGCCGTGCTCATGACGTTCGCAATTTTGAGATCCTGCTCATTGTCGGCCTTCAGCGTTTCCACGCTCCACAGAATCATGCCCTTGAGCCCCTTGAGGCACTTATCGACATCGGCGCCTTCATAGGCGACCGGTTTTTTGAAGGACGGCTGTCCCGCATTGTTGATGAGCAGGTCGATATGCCCGATCTCGCGGATCCGTTCCACGGATTCCTTGACGAACGCCTCGTCGGAAACGTCGCCGACGAAAGCCCGGTAATCGCCGGAGTCGAATATCTGCTCCAGTTCGGCCTGTCGCTGCGCGTTGAAATCGATTCCAGCCACGAACCATCCCTTGTCGATCAGTTGACGCGCCAGCTCGAATCCGAGACCAAGTGCGGAACCTGTCACGATGGCGATTTTCTTACCTGCTGCGGTGCTCATATTGACCCCCTGGTGTTGTCTGCGTTGTCCAACGCCTTAATCATAAATCCTCAACCTCACTTGAAGTCAAACGATTGACGCGTGTTTCCACAGCAAATCATGGGTCTTCCACACGACCTGCCCTATATGGTGCAGGCCGGCGGGACGGCTCACCTGCATCCATTGACGTTCGTACACGCGCATCCACCCTTCCAGCTCATCGGCCAGCGCACGCCAGTCGCCCCCATCCGATCGGCCGGACAGATACACACCGACCTGATTGATGATTATCTGCCCGTGCAAAGCCGTGGCCAGCACCGACGGCCAGTCGTCGTCCCGCCCGACCGCGACAATCGGAGAAAGCTGCAACGCGCACAGTTTGAGCTGCTCGTTCATGGCGGAGCAGGAATCCGGTATTTCACGAAGTGTTTCACGCAGAGAATCGCCGTCGAATCCTTCACCATCGGAGGCCCGCAGACATTCGTCAAGCGCATTCCAACTGAAGCAGACCGCCTGCGACGCCGTTCGCAGCAACTGCGCGGTCGTTCCCGTGCGATCCGCGTATTCCAATAGCGAGATGCGCACGAGTATGCGCGTCTCGTCGGCGTAGGCGTTCGGTTTCCATGCGCAGTGGGCTCCGAAGATCATGGCCGGAACCGACATTCTCGGGTCCCGGACCTGCCAGCAATCCCCTGAAGCGGCTATCGCCAACCCTCGAAGCCGCTGACTCTGAGCGGTTTTGGCCATGGAGGAAATGCCATTCCACGCATCGGCAAGACGCGGCAGCAACGTATCACAGCCCCAAGTTACGCAAGGAACGTCCCGATCGTCCTTATCCGCAGTCTCCACCAACTCAATCTCACGGTCCGCGCAGTATTCGGAAAGCTCCATGATGTCGGTCGATGTGAGCGTGTCGGAGTTATGGAAGTCTCCCCATACCTCACTGTCGGAAGCCACATGTTCCGTTTTCAGCTGGAGCTGGTTGTACTTGTAGTAACACAGTTTGTCGGCCCACGTTTTCAGCCATTCGAGCGTGGGCACACGTCCCTGTGTGGTATCGATTCGGTAACTGCGCGTGGTGAGGACCGGAACATCGACGATGCTGAGCGCCGGAAGCGCGCCGCCGCATTGGTGGATGAGCTGGCGCAGCGTCTGCACGCCGTTGCGCACGCCTTCCGTGTCAGCCCCCTGAATCGTTATGCCATTGGTCTCGATGTCCAACGTATAGGAGCCGACGGCGGATGCCGTCTCGTAGGTTTTGCCGATCACCAGGTTGATGAAGCCCGGATCACCTTCCCGCGCGGACAGCTGCCAGTGCAATCCCGCATGACGCCGCAAATCCTCGAGTAGTTGGTGCGCGAACACCCGCCCATGGTCGCTCACGTTCGCGCTCTCGCTGATCCGACCTGAGAAAGGCAGTCCGACCAGTCCTCCGGTAAGCATCAGATGTTTCGGCTCTGGAATCAAAGTCCACCGATCAACGTCGATGAACCGCGTCTCGCCAACCATAGCTCCTCCTTGAACCAGGTTCCCATCGGGCGCGCGGCACCTTCGACGCGCGCCGTCCTCATTTTTTTATTTAGGATACTGTGTTTTTCACAAATGTCGGTCAACCGCGTGTACCACGTCCACCAAATCGCCATTGGAAAGCATCGGACGCTTGAATTCACGCCAACCCTCCACCTGAACCACCCAGCGTCCCTCCTCGGCGTCGTACACCGGGCGGGCGGTCTGCTCCCAGCGGAAACGCTTATGGGTGCGACCCGTCATGGGATCGCGTCGCGAATAGTGCAGGCAGGTGCAATTGGTGATCCTCCATTCTTCGGAATCGGCCCGGTGCATGAATTCCTCGTCGGAGAGGTCTTCCAAGGTGAGCATGAGCGCGAGCATCAGGTCTCCGTGGCTTACCATGACCACGGATTCCGCATCGGACTTGCGGTTGAGCGACGTAAGCAGGTTGTGCACACGGTCCTCGGCCACATCCGCTATGGATTCGCCCGCCGGCGGACGCCAGTACAGCGGATCGGTGGTTTTGAACATCCAATTGCGCTCGTAGTTGTTCTTGAAATCATCCTTGGTGATGGTGCTGATCTCACCCCAGGAACGTTCGCGCAGCACGCGCGTCTCTTCCCACTTC
>CAVEVJ010000196.1:0-5243 GCA_963619075.1 Acidaminococcaceae bacterium | reverse complement strand
TCCCTGGACGTGATCTCACAAGCCGAATCGATTTCCGCCTACACTGGCCCGATATGCGCCGATTTCAACGCATACGCCGCGGCTAACGTGATCTGCGAAACGATCGACAAACTGGTTTCCACGGAACACGAGCGCACAAGTGCGCAATACCGGCTACTGCTGGGCGCATTGAATGCTTTGGCGAAGCGCGCGCACGAGCCGGCTGCCATAAGCGATTCCTATGTGATGCGTGCGCTCGCGATCGCCGGTTGGACGCCGCGTCTGCGCGCCTGCGTGGTGTGCAGCGAACCGATCGGCGAATCTTTATCATGGTTTTTTTCCATTTCTTCCGGCGGTCTGATGTGCCGGACGGACCATATTCGTGAATCGACTGAGATCTCATGGAATTCGATCTGTCAGCTCCAGGCGCTTGTGGACGGCGACTGGCTGGAATTGGACGGCGCTGCGTTGACGTCGGAGACCCGCCAATTGGTGGGGAAATGGGGTGAGTACTATCTGGAACGTCCGATTCGTTCCATGCGCTTGCTAGATTAGCGTGTATGGCTTTTGAGAACGTGGACTACAAGTCTCTTGACATTCCGGCGGCACCCTTTTCCGACCCGTCGATTATTCCCGATTTCCCCAAGAACAAGGTTCCCCGCCATGTGGGCGTGATTATGGATGGCAATGGCCGTTGGGCTCAGCAGCGCGGTATGATCCGCACCGAAGGCCATCAGGCCGCCGAGCCCGTGGTGTTCGACACCATCGCCGGCGCGATCGAAGCGGGAGTGCGTTACCTTTCCCTCTACACCTTCTCCACCGAGAACTGGAAGCGTTCCCCGCAGGAAGTACGTTTCCTTATGGGATTCTCGCGAGATATCATCCACCGTCGTGTGGATCAGATGAACGAGTGGGGCGTGCGCGTGCGCTGGTCCGGTCGCCGCCCGAAGCTGTGGAAGTCGGTCATCGACGAGTTGGAAGTGGCACAGGAGAAGACCAAGAACAACACGACGATCGACGTGGTGTTCTGTCTGAACTACGGCGGTCGTGCGGAAATCGCGGACGCCTGTGCGGCAATCGCACGAGAAGTGCGTGATGGTAAGATTTCCGGCGACCGTGTGACGGAGAAGATGATCGCCGACCATTTGTATAATCCCGATATTCCGGATTGCGATTTGGTGATCCGCACTTCCGGCGAGCAGCGCACGTCGAACTTCCTGCCGTGGGAAGCCGCCTATGCCGAGCTTGACTTCGTTCCGGAACTGTTTCCCGATTGCGGCCGTGAGGTGCTGTGGCGTTCCATCGGCCACTATGTCAACCGTGACCGCAGATTCGGAGGAGTCAAGAAGTAAGCCGTGAAAATGTCGGTTTTCCGGTTTTCCGACTTTCCGGCCTTGCGGCTTACGTTTACCGGCGAACCAGATTCGTAAGTCGCGTAGCGAAATCGTCGACGAACCGGCTGTGATCGACCTGAAGCGCCACGTGAACGCGTGGCGCTTCGCTGTTGATGAGCCCTTCGGGGTCTCCTACGGTGCGCCCACGGGTGCCATGAAGATCGCCCGACTTGGTCTCGACCTTCATCGGCAGGTCGAAACATGAAACAAGAGTCTCATCAAGCGCCACGGCAGCGGCGAGCGGATCATGCAACGGCATGCCGCCGGAGAACAGTCTGGCATCGGATTTGAGATTGGCCGCGATTGAAAAATCTGCCAGATTCGCAAGAAAGTCACCTAATTGCGAACCACGCCATCCAGCGGTGACGGCTTTGCCCATCAAACATTGATGCGTCACATCGAGACCAACCATGGTAATGTCCGCTCCCGAATGGAATACGCGGTCCGCGGCTTCCGGATCCTGAATGATGTTCGTCTCGGCGGTCAGATCCCAGCAGTTGCCCTCCTGGGTGAGTGTTCCGCCCATCAACACCAGTTTCAGCTTTTTCGCGATGTCCGGCGCCTCGCGGAGGGCGGTATCGACGTTGGTCAGCGGGCCGGTTGCCACAACGGTGACGTCGGTGCCGTATTGGCGTATTCGTTCAATGATGAACTGCGCGCCGTCGGAAAGAGGAGTGTTTTCATCCATTGCCGGCGAAGATGCGGATGCGGTTTCCCGCATGGGGGAGAGGATGCCATGAGTGGCCGGATTCGCATGCGGATCGTCCAGCGCGTAACCGCCGACGGAAACGATGCGTGCCGAATCGAAAGCCGTGGTTTCCGCTGAAACAGGTTGAAAAGAAGGCTGCAAGGCATGGTCCACGCGCTCGCCGCGGCTCGGGTTTGGCCCGAAGCCTCCAAGTCCGTCCGGTCCGTGAAATTGCGCGCATCCGGCATCGGGAACGAAACAGTCGGCCCACGACGGATGCGAGGCCCCGTGCAACACCGGCACATGCTGAAGGCCCAGCTGTTCCAGCACATGAACCGTGTTCCGTACGGCGGTATCGACCGCAACATTGCCGTATGTGCCGATCACGCCAAGCAGCTCGACGTTCGGAAACGTGGCAAGATACGCCAAAGCCAGGGCGTCATCGATGCCGGTGTCTACGTCGAGAATCAGTTTGCGGTCGTTCATGGGCTCCTCGGATTATGCGATTATGCAATCGCTGCAGCGAAACGATGCCGAATCGCTGCAGCGAAAATGGATGTCGTGCCATATGCATGGATTGCTACATGCCATTCAATCATGTTTTCGCATATACGGCACGAATGGTTGCGGATGATGCCGTGTTACTTCAGGAACTCGTCCGTGGCGAGGTCCTTGGCCTGTGGTGCCGTGTCGATCACCTTGTCGTGCGAATCGGTGTAGGCGTCCTCTTCGGCAAGGAAGTCGAAATACTGTTGGGCGCCGTCAACATCGTTCGTACCGAAAACAAACGAGCCGTCGGCGATCTTCTCTGGATCTCCCCAGTATTGGCCGTCAACGATCGTCTTCATGCTCTTCTTCACGAATTCGACTTCAAGATTGGCGTCGGGAGCTTCGTCCACGAGAATCTGAGCGGCATCGTCGGGGTTGGAATACGCGTATTCGTAACCCTTCTTGGTGGCCTGCACGAACTTCTTCACCAAGTCGGGGCTGGAGGAGATGGTCTTGTTGTTGGTGATCACGCCGATGGTGTCGGCATTGCCGGGAACGCCGTAATCCGGCTCGGTGAAGCAGTTGAGCTGCGGGCCGTACATGTCGGCCTGCACGCCTTCCCAGGTTGCGTAGAATCCGCCAAAGTCGGCTTTTCCGCTGGACAATGTCTGGAATGTGGATGTACCGACCGTCACTTTGTCGAACGTGCCTTCACCACCGTCGGACTGGATCATACGGCGAATCACGGCATCGGATTCGTTCGAACCGAACGTCGCGAAGGTCTTGCCGTCGAAATCCTTCGGGGAAGTGATCTCGGTATTGGACGCAAGCGAGCACCAGATGGCGCTCGGCTTCTGCTGAACCTGCATGACCTGCGTGATTTCAGCGCCCTTGACGGAATACATGCCCACATTGGTGAGGTTCGATAGCGCGAAGTCGGCCACGCCGTTGTTCACGGCCTGTTCGGCTCCGGCCTGTGCCACGGCCACGATGTCCACATCAAGGCCGACGTTCTTGAAATAGCCCTTGTTCTTGGCCACATATACGCCGATATGGTTGGTGTCGGGAGCCCAGGAAAGCATGAACGTCACTTTGGTGAGTCCGTCGGAATTGGTGCTGGCGTTGTTGCTCTGACCGCATGCGGAGACGCCGAGAACCATGGCGGCCGCTCCCAGCAATGCGGTTGCTTTTGTTGCGATTGTGCCGAAGATGTTTTTCTTCATAAATGCGATTTCCCTTGAATCTTACTTCTCTATCGTTTTCTAGGGATGCGCTGCGAACGGAATTCGGGCAGAAAACGATACGAAGGGCCCAGGGTCCCCGCTCGTCCAATGCCCCCGACGATTCCTTATGGTGTCTTGGCGTTCGTATGGGTTTTCATACGACGTTGAGACGTGGAACATGGCCGGTTTGCCACACATTGGCTAAACAGCGAGTTTCATTATACGGGTTGGTGAGACGAGTGGATTATGGCTGCCTTCGATATTCGATGTGATGCCATGGATTATGGATACGTGTCACCCGTTGGATGAGGAATCGTAGGGTGTATGTAGTGTAAAGGGGGTGAATGCGCCGGAGGGAATCTGGCGCACATTAAGCACACATTGAGATGGAGAATCGAGGGATGAATGTGGATATATGCGGGGGTATCGGCGCTGCTTGACTGTCTGCCCGGCATGACATTAACGCTGATACTGTTCCGTAAACGTCTTCGTTTCGGTACGTGTGCCACCGCTTCCGCATGTGCATTGCTTATAACGGTTCAGATGGTAATCGGTTCGTTGCGATACGGTCATGTCGATGACAATGCGTACATGGCGTTGATGGCGATACTGCTGCCTGTGTTATGGGGGATTCCCGTAATCGGTCTGATCCGTGATTCCTGGCGCAAAATCGTATTTGTGCTGATGCTGTTCATGAATCTGTCGGGCACGACCGCCGTCATCGGCAGCGCGGTGAACCGTCGACTGTTTCCGACGTGTGGAATGTATGACTGGCAGTGCCTGTTCATGGTCTTGCTTATCGGAACGCTGCTGATCGGCACGTTATTCGCATTATTCGGAACGACTCTGTTGGATTTGTTCAATTTCGAAGACGCGGATTACATCTGGAGATATCTCTGGCTGTTGCCGGCCGGATTCAGCGCCATCGCGTTGTGGATGCGATTCAGCACGCTCGAACCTGAATACATCAGCTCTGCAAAGCCGGCTAATTTCATGCTGCTGATGGTGCTGTTCGTAACGAAACTCGGCACGTATCTCATCATCGCCAAAATCATTCTCATCCAACGTCAACGCAATGAGCTGAGCATCGTAAATCAACA
The DNA here is from genome assembly GCA_963619075.1 of Acidaminococcaceae bacterium. Lineage (GTDB taxonomy): Bacteria > Actinomycetota > Actinomycetes > Actinomycetales > Bifidobacteriaceae > Bifidobacterium. Next base: position 370 of record CAVEVJ010000196.1, on the reverse strand, counting down.
ATATAAATTTCATGAACAGGCTTATCGTATCTATCGGGAGCACGATGACGCCGAACGCCGTCTGCGTCATGATTTCCGCCACGAGCTCGTGGTGTTGTCGGTGTTGGCCGAACAGAACGAACACGAAGAACTGCGTGATTACATCGCGAAGATGGTACGAACCATTCCCTCGAGCGCAAGATATCGTCTTGCCGGAAACCCGGAACTGGACGCATTGCTGCAGTACTACCGGTACGAGGCGGAACGGACCGGAGTGGCGTTCGGGTCAAAGATCGAAGTGCCCATCGAACGGTATTTCGCATCGGTTGATCTGACGGTCGTGCTGGGCAATCTGCTGGAGAATGCGGTGCAGGCCGCGGGAAGCGGCATT
>CAVEVJ010000195.1:0-2027 GCA_963619075.1 Acidaminococcaceae bacterium | reverse complement strand
GATGTAGGTCTGTACGGTGAGTTCCTCGATGCCGTCCGCTTCGGCGACCTGTTCTTCGATGTCGTTGGTGAAGTAGAAGGTGCTGGCCGATCCGTCGGTGAGTAGCGCTTCGGCTTCGGTTTTGGTGTTCTGCGGGGTGACCATGAGGTCCGCACCCATACGTTCCTGCATACTGTTGAGCCCGGCTTTGAGGTTCATGGACAGTAATGAACCACCATAGAAGGCCACCGTAAGCATGGTGACGACGACGACCAGCGCGGCCGTACGGAAGGGTCTACGCCGAAGGTTGGCCAGCGGCAATCCGGCAAGGGTGATGTGCGGCATGTCAAGCACGCTTCGACGGTTTGGCATCCAGATACGCGGCGATCGCAGACACCACGATCAGCAGCGCGCCAAGTACGATCAGCACGGGCATGGTCACCATATGGCAGTGCATCATGGCGCCTTTGCACACGCCGATCAGCATGGTCGGCACCGCAATCGTCAGCACACCGAGCACCATGTTGGCGATGCTGATTCCAGCGCGGACCTTACCGTCAACGAACAGTCCGATTACGGCCAGCACCGCGATCGCAGCGCCGATGCCCAATTCGGCCTGCGCCGTGTAATGGCAGGCCATCGGAGTATCGCCGACCTCACACACATGTGCGAACGTCTGAGGCCCCGCGGCAATCAGCACGCCGAATACGATCTGCGGAATGGCTGCGAAAAGCTTCTTGTTCATGACTTCCTCTCTATTGCAACAAACACGGCGATTATCGCAGTGTTGCCAGCAAAAGAAAAGTCTTGATTTTCCGCATTACTTGTGCTATCGGACCGTCGAAACTTATGGTGTCGGACCGCCGAACGGCCGATTTCACAGTTTCTCGATGGGAGCCACACGCAACAGCAGTCGTTTGATGCCAACGTCGCCAAAGTCGACGGAGATTACGGAATTCGCACCTTTGTCCTGCGTGTCGACAATGGTTCCCAGTCCGTACTTATCGTGCGTGACCCTGTCCCCGACATGGAAGTCGGCGATATCCAGACCATTGTTCTTCTTCAACGAATCCGCCGAGGCACCCTTCGTCAAATCCCTCGGTTTGGTTCGACGTGTGCTCACCTTGCCGGATTTGCCCGTGGATTTTCCGTTCGAACCGTAGGAGGATGAACCGTACGAACCGTAGGAAGACGAACCATATGAGGATTTGCCGGAACCGTACGATGAACCATAAGACGAGCCGTACGACGACCCATAAGACGCCTTTCCCCGATTCGAGGAACCGTAGGAGGATGAGCCGTACGACGAGCCGCCGTACATGGCCCCTCCAAACGAAGTCGAACCGAAATCGTCGTCATCCGACCAGCCGCCGAACTCATCATCATCGAAACCGCCCTGCCAGCCGGAACGCATCCGTTCCACCCCGGCCTCACGCCTCTTCCAATCGATCAGTTCGTCCGGAATCTCATCCAAAAACTGACTCGGCAGCATATCGGCGGACTGCCCCCACTGCGCGCGCATCGCCGCTCTCGTAACGTACAGGCGCCGCTTGGCTCGTGTAATGCCCACATACGCCAGACGACGCTCCTCGGAAAGCTCGCTCGCGTTCTCCATGGCACGCTGATGAGGGAACGTGCCCTGCTCCATTCCGGTAAGGAACACGTACGGATATTCCAAACCCTTGGCGGTATGCAACGTCATCATCGTGACCTTGCCGAAATCCTCATGCTCACCCGGCAACTGGTCGGAATCCGCCACCAGTGCGGTCGTCTCAAGGAATGCGGCCAACGTGGCGTCCGGAGTATTCTGCTCGAACTCGGCGGCTACGGACTGCAGCTGGGAAAGATTGTCGACGCGTGATGCGTCCTGCGGATCCTCGGAACGCTGCAGTTCCTCCAAAAGACCGGTTCTGGAAAGCACCTCGGCGACCACTTCGGACGGTTTGGAATCATGCTCCCGGACAAAATCGGAAAGCTCATGCATCAGATCTCGGAAAGCGCTCAACGGCTTGGCGGTACGCCCCGTCATGCCTTCGATCTGTTCCATA
>CAVEVJ010000194.1:0-3432 GCA_963619075.1 Acidaminococcaceae bacterium | reverse complement strand
GTTCACCGCGTCGTGCCAAAAATTTTCAGAAACATACGTCATGGTTACCCATTGTCTCACTCGAAATGACGAATTCCAAGAGAGGGCGATTGGAACGCTGGTACATGTTGCGATGTTCGAATTGCGATCCTGTTGATTTGGCTTAAGATTTGTAGTGCGTGCGATTTTGTGCGTTTTGATAGTAGGAAGCGCCTTTTTACGCCGTTTATATCGCGAAAATCGCGCGAAACGCTCATCTCGGTTTTTCTTTTGAGAGAATGTGTGCGATAATGTTCGAATGATATCGTCACAACGTCAGCATCTGATTTTGAGCCGTCTACGTACGCGCGGTGCGGTGCGTATCACGGCATTGTCCAAGGAACTGGGCGTCTCGGCCATGACCATCCGCCGCGATATCGCCGATCTGGCCGACAAGGGCCTGCTTAAGCGAGTGCATGGCGGCGCCGTCACCACGAGCACGCTGCTCAGCGAACCGTTGTTCTCCGTAAAGTCGCAGATGGACATCGGACTCAAGGACGCCATCGCGCAGGAAGCCGTGAAATACGTGGCGCCCGGCGACGTGATCGCAATCGGCGGCGGCACCACGGCGTACGTGTTCGCGCAGCATCTGCTTGAATCGCAGCAATCGTCCGGAATCACCATCCTCACCAACTCCATTCCAGTGGCGGAACTGGTGCAGGCGCTGGAATCGAAGGACGTGGAAGTGATCGTGACCGGTGGCGTGACCACCCGTTCCAACTCGCTCGTAGGGCCGATCGCCGACAAAGTGGTGGCGTCGCTGCGAGTCAACACAGTGTTTTTGGGCACGCATTCCGTGTCCATTCCGCGCGGCTTCCTCATGCCGAACTCGCTTGAGGCCGCAACCGATATGGCAATGATGGACATTGCCGATCGCACGATAATTTTGACCGATCACACCAAATGGAGCTGCACCTCACTGTCGCTTTTCGCACGCTTCGATCAGGTGGACACGGTCATTACCGATGATGGACTCGATCCCGATTCGGTTGGGAAAACAAGGGATTTGGTCAAAGAGCTCGTGCTGGCACACCAGACCGAGCCGATTCAGGAAAGTGAGTAATCACAATGAGTGAATTCGCCAACTACACTCCGGGAGAGTATGCGAAGGAGCACGTTCGTATCACGCCGACCACTCTTGCCGATGGTCGTACGTTCTTCTACCTCGACGACGATCCGGAGTATGTGTCTGGCGCAAAGACGCGCGAACTCAACGATCCGCGTCAACTGGCATACCGATTCGCCAACCAGCTCAATGCGGCCGGCGAGGAAGTGCCGTACGCCGCTCCGGAAATGCGCCGCGATCCGCTGACCGGCGACTGGATTCCGATGGCGACCGCGCGTATGAACCGTCCGATCACTGCCGGCCCTGGCGCCACCGCGAAAGGCAATCCGCTGGCCGCGCGCAAGCCAGGCGATCCGTACCAGGACGGTGAGGTTCCGGACACCGACTACAACGTTGTGGTGTTCGAGAACCGCTTCCCGTCGATGGTTCGCGTTCCGGGACGTTCCGAAGCCGTTGAATACGTTGACGGCAACCCGCTGTGGGAGAAGAAGCTCGCCGCAGGCCGTTGCGAAGTGATCTGCTTCGACCCCGACGAAGACGGTCTGCCGGCCGATCTGCCGGTCTCCCGTCTGCGCACGGTCGTTGAGGCATGGGCGTTCCGCACCGCCGAAATCTCCAAAATGGAAGGCATCGAACAGATTTTCCCGTTCGAGAACCACGGACAGGAAATCGGCGTCTCCCTGGCGCATCCGCATGGACAGGTCTACTGCTATCCGTTCATCGCGCCGAAGATGGAAGCCGAACTGCAGCACACCGAAGCCTACCATGAGAAGACCGGCGGCAATCTGCTCAAAGATCTTATGAACGCCGAAATCGAAGCCCAGGAGCGCATCGTCATGCGCAACCACAGCTGGGTGGCCTACGTGCCGGCCGCCGCACGCTGGCCGCTCGAGGTGCATGTGGCCCCGGTTCGCGACGTGCTCACCCTCGACGAGCTCAACGATCAGGAACGCTGGGACCTCGCCGTGATGTACTCCACCCTGCTGAAGCGCGGCAACGCGTTCTTCGACACGGGAGACGGCAAGGGCATGGATTTGCCGTACATCGCCGCATGGCACCAGGCCCCGATCCACGACGCCCGTCGCGAGAACTACCGCCTGAACCTGCAGTTCTTCTCCTTCCGCCGCGCGGCCAACAAGATCAAGTATCTGGCCGGCTCCGAATCCGGCATGGCCGCCTGGGTCTCCGACACCACACCGGAACTCATCGCCAAGCGCTTCCACGAGCTTGGCCCGATTGACATCGAAGGCTGACCGAAACTCAGCGACAAGCATAAGGACACACCAATGACTGATGTTGAATTCATCGAACCGCTCTCGCACGACGAGGGCGTGAAGATCGCCGTCGATCTGTTCAAGGCGGCATACGGTGAGGAGCCCGCCGGAGTGTGGGCCGCGCCGGGCCGTGTGAACCTCATCGGCGAACACACCGACTACAACGCGGGCCTGTGCCTGCCGATCGCGCTGCCGCACCGCACCTTCATCGCGCTGAAGCCGCGTGAAGACACGACGGTACGCGTGGTCTCCGACGTGGCGCCGGACAATGTCACCGAAGCGGACCTCGACGGTCTTACCGCCGGCGGCGTGGAAGGCTGGGCCGCCTACCCGGTGGGCGTGGCCTGGGCATTGCGAGAAGCCGGCTTCGATGCGGTGAAGGGCTTCGATGCGGCGTTCTCGTCCTGTGTGCCGCTGGGCTCAGGCCTGAGCTCTTCGGCCGCCATGACCTGCTCCACCGCACTGGCCTTGGACGATGTGTACGCGCTGGGCTATGGATCCACCGATGCCGGTCGCGTGACCCTGATCAATGCGGCCATCAAGTCCGAGAACGACATGGCCGGCGCATCCACCGGCGGACTCGACCAGAACGCCTCCATGCGCTGCTCGCTCGGCCACGCGATCCGCCTCGACTGCAAGCCGGGGCTTACGGCCGTGGAAAGCGTCGAACCGAAGGACTTCGATCTCGACAAGTACGGTCTGGAACTGCTCGTACTCGACACCCGCGCCCCGCATCAGCTCAACGACGGCCAGTATGCACAGCGACGCTCCACCTGCGAGCAGGCCGCCGAGATTCTCGGCGTCGCCAATCTGCGCGTCACCGCCGAAGAAGTGGAATCCGCGTCCGATTCGGAAGCGGCCCTCGAAGCGGTGCTTGGCAAGCTGGAAGACGAGACTATGAAGAAGCGCGTGCGCCACGTGGTTACGGAGATCGGCCGAGTGGAACAGTTCGTAGACGCCTTCGCCGCAGGCGACATCAAGACCGCGGGAGAACTGTTCAACGCTTCGCACGATTCGTTGCGCGACGACTATGAGGTCACCGTTCCGGAACTCGACACGGCCGTGGATGTGGCC
>CAVEVJ010000193.1:0-8610 GCA_963619075.1 Acidaminococcaceae bacterium | reverse complement strand
GGTACTACCAGCAGAACATCAACGGCATGCTCAACGTGCTCATCGGCATGCGTGATTCCGGCGCCAAGAAGCTCGTCTTCTCATCTTCCGCCGCCACCTATGGCGTCCCGCCGGTCGACGTGGTGCCGGAGGACGTGGTGCCGATGCTGCCGATCAACCCGTACGGACAGACCAAGCTGTTCGGCGAGTGGATGGCCCGCGCCTGCGAAGAGCCGTACGGCATCCGCTTCTGCGGACTGCGTTACTTCAACGTTGCCGGCTGTGGACCGGTCAAGCTTGAGGATCCGGCAATCCTCAACCTGATCCCGATGCTGTTCGACCGCCTGAAGAAGGGCAAGGCACCGGCGATCTTCGGCGACGACTACCCGACCACGGACGGCACCTGCGTGCGCGACTACATCCACGTGTCCGACCTTGCCGACGCGCATATCGCGGCACTGAAGTACCTCGACCGCGACGAACGCAAGTACGACGCCTTCAACGTCGGCACCGGCGAAGGCACTTCCGTACGCCAGATCGTAGACGAAGTCAAGAAGGTCACCGGACTGCCGTTCGAGGAGACCGTCATGGCACGCCGTGCCGGCGATCCGCCGCATCTGATCGGCTCCCCGAAGCGCATCAACGAAGAGATGAACTGGCACGCCAAGTACAACGTCGAAGACATCGTGAAGTCCGCATGGGAGGCATGGCAGGCCAATCCGGAGCACCATATCGACGTCGACACCTGGAAGCAGGCCGACTGATCGCTGATTCGTAGTGCCACGGGCGACAACGTGGCACCGCACATACGGCGGTCGGATTCATGGGAAGTTTTCCCCTCATGAGTCCGACCGCCGTTTCTCATTCGCCACCTTCTCGCCACCTTCTCGCCACCTTCTCGTTTGCCGCCCGATTCACATGAGACTAAACTTCCCTGCTATGAGTGATTTCCAAAACACCCCGACACCGCAGGCGCAACAGCCCCAAGACGCCAATGCCGCGGATTACACGCAGCAGCAGGGCAACCCCTACGCACAGCAACCACAGGACAATTTCTACACGCAGCAACCGCAATATTCCGCATATCCGCCGCAGGGCTACTACTATCCACAGCCCGCATACCAACGCTGGAACACGTTGTGCATCGTCGGATTCATCCTGTCGTTCCTGGTCGCCCCCGCCGGTCTGATCTGCTCGATCATCGCCGTAATTCAGATCAACAAATCCGGAGAGAAGTCGAAGGGAATGGCCATCGCCGGCATCATCGTCAGCGTGTTCAACCTGCTGATCGGCCTCCTTCTGGTCGTCCTGCTCGCCATCGGCGCAACCGTCATGATGGATTCGAACGGCGTCTATCAATACTCGAACGACGGATATTCGCAGTTTTCCGATCCCGGAGACAATATCGACAAGTTGCTTGAGGAACACGACCTCACCTGACATTCAAAAGGCTTATTTCAGCGAAGACACGCCATGATTTGCACATATAAGACTTTGCCGTAAAATATCTTTCTGTTGTCAGTTGCAAAACAGACAGCAACGGCCCCGTAGCTCAGTTGGTTAGAGCGCCGCCCTGTCACGGCGGAGGTCACCGGTTCAAGTCCGGCCGGGGTCGCCAGTAGCCCAGCTTCTCAGCTGGGTTTTTTGTTTTTCGTACTACAGGCCAAAATGTGTGTCTGAAGTGGCACTGAAGTCACTTAGCAAGTTCGGATATTACATGCCCGTACACGAAGTCCGTCGGACCATAGGGTTGTGGGCCATGGGCCAAACGTGAGCCTGCTTCATCACGACCAGCTCTTCCCTCGCGATACAAAAACGCCCGTAAGCGATTTCCCGCATTTCATTTCAGTTCCAGGGTAGGAATTCCTCGCGATGGACGCCCCACAAACGACTGTGCCCCGGCTTTTCCAGCCAGGGCACATACTATCGTCGTTCACACGTTGAGCTGCTGTTCCACCCAGTCAACGACATACGGAGCGACTTCCTCGACTTGGTCGATCGCCACCTCAAATTCATGGGCGCCGCCATACCACGGATCGACCAAATCGATTTCGCTTTCATATCCCGCCGCCGGCTTGGCCAGGTTCGGATCGAAACTGCGATACATGTGCACGTTCCCGCGCCTGTCCTGCGGAAGCTGACGCAGCAGCGCACGCATGTGGGATGCAGTCATCGGCAGGAACAGGTCGGTACGACCAATCTCGTCACGGGTGATGCGATGCGCGAAATGATGCGCGGGAAGCTCATATCCACGTTCCCTGAGCACCTTGACGGCACGACGATCAATCGGATTGCCGTATTCCTCATCGCTGACGCCGCTGGATTCGACATTGACCTTATCAGCCAATCCGCGGCGTTCGAATTCTGCACGCAACACAATCTCAGCCATCGGAGAACGGCAGATATTGCCGGTGCATACGGTCATCACGGTATACATGAAGTCTTACTCCTCGCGGTTCTTCTCGTAGGTCATGAAACGGAATCCGGCGATATCGTCGGAACCCTTCTGGGTGCCCTGCCAGACGCCTTCTTCAATCACTCGCCAAGCGCCGGATTCGGCCAGCGATTTGATGTCGGGGGCATACGTATCCGCATCAACATGCATGCTGATCTGCGTGACGTACGCCTTATCCGCAAAAGGCAACGCCTCACGGAAGATTTGCGCGCCGCCGATGATCCAGATCTCACTGCGATCCATACCGTCATCCGGAATGGCTTCCTGACGGGCCAGATCCAGCGCATCCTCCAAAGTGTCGACCACTATCGCACCCGGTGCGGAATATGCCGAATCGCGAGAAATCACAATGTTGTCGCGGTTCGGCAACGGACGGAATTTCGGCGCCAGGGACTCCCAGGTCCTACGACCCATAATCACCGGGTGAGACACGGTAAGCTCCGTGAAACGCCTCATATCCTCAGGCAGATGCCAAGGCATTCCACCTTCGAAGCCGATGGCGCCCTCGTGACCTTCTTTGTCACAAGCCTGCGCCCAGATCAGATTCACCGAGAAGATTTTCGGGAAGTCGTCCCCCCAATCCTCCTCTTCGCCTTCAAGCCCGGCAAGTCCGGGCTCGGGTTCGTGATAGCCACTGCGGCTACTATCGTGCTCCATTTCATTCACTCCTTGAAGTCGAACTAGGGTCAGTAGTCTAACGTCTGGCGCAGACGCTCAGACAGCCACCGGCGCTTTGATGGTGGGGTGATGCCGGTAGTCGACGATTTCGAAGTCCTCATAATCATAGTCAAACAGCGATTCCGCTTTGTTAATGCGAATCCGCGGATACGGATACGGCTCACGGCCCAACTGTTCGAGCACCTGGTCGACGTGGTTGTCGTACACGTGGCAATCGCCACCTGTCCACACGAACTCCCCCGGCTCCAATCCGGCCTGCTGGGCCATCATCAGCGTGAGCAGCGAATAGGAGGCTATATTGAACGGAACACCAAGGAACATGTCGCACGAACGCTGGTACAGCTGGCAGCTCAACCGTCCGTCCGCCGCATAGAACTGGAACAGCGCGTGGCATGGAGGAAGGGCCATGTTCTCCACTTCGGCCGGATTCCATGCGGACACGACCATGCGTCGCGAATCCGGATTATTCCTGATGAGATCCATCACATTGGCGATCTGGTCGATGGTGCGGTTCGGATCATCCGCGGTGGGCGCCGGCCAACTACGCCACTGAGCGCCGTAGACCGGACCGAGATCGCCGTTCTCATCCGCCCATTCATCCCAGATATGCACGTTGTGCTCCTGCAACCAACGCACGTTGGTGGAACCTTTGAGGAACCACAGAAGCTCATACGCCAGCCCTTTGAAGAACACGTTCTTGGTGGTCAGCAGCGGAAAGCCGTCGTTCAGGTCGAATCGAATCTGCTGTCCGAACAGGCTCACAGTGCCGGTTCCCGTCCTATCGGACTTCAGCGTGCCCTCGGTCAGAATCTTGCGGACAAGATCCTCATAGGGCATCGGAACATCGGTCTTCGGACGTTCCGGAATACGGGTGCGGATATCTGCGAGTTGTTCAGGTGTCAAAGCCATAGGCTTCAGCATAACAAGAACCGGCCACCCTTCTTCGCTATCAGGCGGAATTCATCGACAAGACGCGATTGCCGCCAAGCGGAATCTTCTCCCCTAACGCCCACGAATACGCTAGATTAGTTGGTGAATCGGCACGACCGTCGTGTCCGGAATGATGCAAGGGAGGTCCCCATGGGTAAAAGGCTGTGGGTGGAGCGCAATAAAGATGGTTCCTGGGACGCGTTCAGCGAGGACGGAGCGCACATCAAGTTCGGCCACGGAAAGGGCCAGTTCAACCCGGGTGATCTGATGAAGATCGCACTCGCAGGCTGTGCCGCGCTGTCGAGCCAGTTCGCCATCGAGCACACCCTTGGCGAAGGCAAGGGCGCGAAAATCGTTGTGGACGGCACCTACGATGCAGACAACGACGCTTACCTGAGCTTCGATGAGCAGGTCGAAATCGACGCCACGGAAGCGGGATTGAGCGACGAGGACGCCGAGAAGCTCAAGGAGCGCGTCGTCCGCCATGTCGACAAGAGCTGCACGGTGAAGCATACGTACGTGGAACCGACGCCGGTCCGCATGAACGTCACCGTCAAGCACTGACTTCGGTATTGGTTGCAAACGAATGAGGCTGGTTGCGATTCGATAAGGAATCGCAACCAGCCTCATCTATATTCGTTCAGCAAGATTCGTTCAGCAAGCGCTCACTGACGTTCCGGATCGATCTTGGCTTCGATTGCCTCCACCGTCGCCGAATCGGCCATGGAGACCGGCACTTCCTCGACGCCCTTGATGTCGTCGATGGACTTCGGCTTGACATCGGCCGGCGAGCTCGGCACGGTGTCGAGACGGGTTTCCGCGGCTTCCACATACTTGCGCGGCACCACGTAGACCGGACCGACTGCATGCTGGAGCAGTCCCTGGCTGGTGGAGCCAAGCAACAGACCGGTGAAACCGCCGCGTCCGCGAGAGCCGACGACCACGACATCATGATTGTAGCTTGCGCGGGTCAACGTACCGACCGCGGAACCCGGAACGATCTGCTTGTTGATCTTCAGGCTCGGATATGCCTCCTCAAGCGGCTTGATGCGCACGTCAAGGTCTTCCTTGTAGGATGCCAGCACGCCCTCATCCTCGGAGCCCTTCATGCTCGGCACCGCGGAAATGACGTCAAGCTCGGCACCCCATGTATCAGCGAAGGACGCAGCGATCTCCAGAGCCTTCAGGCCCCACTTGGACTCGTCGGAGCCGACGGCCACCTTGGTAATGGTGTTGTTCAAGTGCATCAGATTGCCCTCGTCGTCGGTGTAGGGGACGACCACGATCGGGCAGTACGCATATGCGGGAAGGCTCGAGCTGGTGGTGCCGAGCAGTCGTTCCGCCAAGCCGCCCTTGCCACGGTTACCGATGACGATGAGATTGTAGTTACGGGAGAGTTCAACGAACACGGATGCCGGGTCTCCGGTAACGATCAGCGTCACCGCCTCCACGCCCTGTTCGTCGGCGATCGCCTTGGCCTTGGACAGAATCTCCTGGGCATCGTTGTGGGCGGCATTATCGTCTCCCATGGCGGTATAAGTAGCATCGAACGAAACCGCGGCATAGCTCGGCAGCGAGTACGCGCAGACAATCTGCAGGGTCAGTCCGGCATGCTTCGCATAGTTGGCAGCCCACCATGTGGCCTTGTAGCTGGCGTGGGAGCCATCAACACCAACGAGGATCGCCTTGTCATTAATCATGTTCGACCTCCTGAATTCACACTGCAACGCGACCATGCGCCGCTTCTAAGGTACACAATACCGCGTAATGCACTGAAGAGGAGGCAATGACACGGTCAAAACCAAGCAAAAAGGGCGCATCCGAAAGGATACGCCCTCAGCAAAAAGATTGCATCAGATCACGCGACGAATCACATAATCGCTGGTGAACACCGCCAACGATGTGATCTGGGTTCCCTGGCTCGGATTCAGCGCGTTGATAACCATGCCGTTGCCGATGTAGATGGCGGCATGCTGGGAATTGACGATGATATCGCCGGGAGCGGCTTCGGAGATGCTGCCGACCGCGGTTCCGACACTCATCTGAGAGCCGGAGTAGTGCGGCAGACTCACGCCGAACTGCGCATAAATCCACTGTACGAATCCGGAGCAATCCCAACCACTCGGGGTGTTGCCTCCGCTCACATACGGATAGCCCTGGAACTGGAGCGCGTAATCAGCAAGAGCCTGACCAGTCGCGGTCGCGGGAGCGGTCGGCACGCTGATGGAAGTGCGTTCCGAAGAACGGCTGGCCGATTGGGTATCGGTCTGAGCCTGAGCTTGAGCTTGGGCTTGAGCCTCAGCCTCCTCCTGCGCCTGCTTCTCAGCGGCTTCCTGATCCTTCTCAGCCTGCGACTTGGTCTGTGGAACATCCAGATTCTCGATGCCACCCCAGTCGGTGTCACCCTCAACGTCAGTAGACGTATGTTCCGCGAGGAAGTTCTGCTTGGCAGCAGTGGTCTTCGGGAAAGAACGGGTAGCGGTCACCACGGCATCCGCCTTGGTATCGGCGGCATTGACCACCGGTGAGACGAAAAACATGGCGGAGGCGGCCAGTACTGCGGCCGCAACGCTTACAGATCGCTTCGAAATACTCATCAAAACACCAGTCTACCATGCAGGGTACGCATACGAGATGCACACTGAAGATAAAAGCATTGCCAAAACATACGACACGCCGATGCCATGCATCAGCGACACAACGACACAGCAACGTCGGCCGGTCAACGGCCGATCCGTCACATCGAACGATCAGTAATGGATGAACGTCAGCTGACCGGCTTCGTCAGCGGTGAAGGAACGACTGGAAATGACGCCAAGTCCCTCGACATTCGATTCGGAAATCTCGATAGACCCATCCTCGTTGACTTTTTCAACGATGGCGACGTGACCGTAATACGAATCCGCACCCTGCTGTCCGGGAGCGAACACCACGATATCGCCGACATGACGCGGCGTGTTATCCACCCAATATCCCAATGCAGACGCGGAAGCACCCCAGCTCTGGGCATTGCCGAAATGGCTACCCACAGGAAGCCCAAGCTCGGTACGACGGGTGTACGCCCACCACGTGCACTGACCATACGGATACGCGTTGCCCTCATCTCCGGTGGCATGGTTCGGATCAAAACCGGAAGGAAGAACACCTTGGTCCTGATCCATCAGCTTGGCGACGTTCTCATTGTTGGCCAAAGACTTGGAAAGAAGGCTGGTGTCAAGGGACGAACTAGTTTCGCCGAGCTGCCACTCCCCGTTATCCTCGGAAACCGTCAGAGAGCTCAGCTCAGAACGTTCCTCGGAACGGGATGCCTCGGTGTCGGAGACGCGCCTGATCTGCGTGGTAGTGGTGGTGGTGTCTGCGAACGTCAATTCGGAGGTGTCCTGCTGACCGATGGACATGGCGGCCGCGGCCGTACCCACCAACGTGGCCAATGATGCGGAAGCGACGAATACGGAACGACGATCGGCGGCACGCGCGGCCTCACGCATGGCACGACGGGTCATCGGAGCGATCTCATTGAGCTTGTCGACAACGGCCTGGTCAAGACCCACGACAGAGCCTCCACCATTCGCCAGCTGAACCATACGCACAGTCCTGGCGGTATGGGAGCCACGGCTCGTTGCGAACAGCGCCTTGGAAAGGCTGAAACGTTCGCCGGAAACCTTGGCAGCTTTATGCGCTGCATGCCTCATATATCAATCACTCCTTGCGGATTACTGTGAACCTATGCTTGTGACCGCACATGGTTTACAAAACCATCACGGTGTAAAACGTTACACCGATACCGGGATTTCAACAAGCGTCTTTACCCCCTAACATGCTTTGTGGCGGGCTGTTTTCCCCACTTTTTGTATGTCTCCGGCCACCTCAAACATCCAACGGAAAACGCCTTCCGATCAGCGAGGGAAACAACACGCAGTCCGACAGACGGTCACAAGACAATCCAATCCGGAGAACTGGCTAGGCTAGACACCATGACGAATACTGTGAACATTCCCTCCAACATGCTTCCGGAAGACGGACGTTTCGGCTCGGGTCCAAGCAAAATCCGCCCGGAGCAGGCGCAGGCGCTCATCGAAGGCTCGCAAAACCTGCTAGGCACCTCGCATCGCCAGACACCCATCAAACAGGTGGTGGGATCCATTCGCGAGGGATTGGCCGATTTCTTCCAAATCCCCGACGGCTACGAGGTCGTTCTGGGAAACGGCGGGGCCAGCGCGTTCTGGGACATCGCGTGCGCCTCGCTGATTACGCGTAAAGCGGCTTTCGGCGCATACGGATCGTTCAGCTCCAAATTCGCCAAATCCGCACAGTCGGCGCCGTTCCTCGAGGAACCGGAGATTTTCGCAGGAGAACCGGGAACCTACCGCATTCCTGAACTCACCGAATACGTGGACACCTACTGCTGGGCGCACAACGAGACCTCGACCGGCGTAGCGGCACCGATTAAGCGCATCACCGGTTCCTTGGAACAAGGCGCACTGACCCTCATCGACGCCACCAGCGGCGCAGGCGCCCTGCCTGTGGACATCAGCCAGACCGACGCCTACTACTTCTCCCCGCAGAAG
>CAVEVJ010000192.1:0-11912 GCA_963619075.1 Acidaminococcaceae bacterium | reverse complement strand
CACCACACCCACACGCGGCGCCATAAGTCCGGCACCCGGTTCCGGAGCGGTCTCGCCATCCCCGCAGAAGTAGAAGTTCTTTGCCACACGACGTGTGCTCACCAGATTGGAGCTGCGGAATCCCGCCATTCCCGAAGCGCTGACGAGCTTCTTGCCGGGCAGGTTCTCCAACACCGCGTTCACGAGCATCGTCTTGTTTTCCGGAACATCGAACGCCTCGCAAATAATGTCTTCGTTTTCGAACAGCGTCGGCACGTTCTCGTCGGTCACCTTCACGGTGCTGACGGTGATGTCGATGAACGGATTGATCTGCAGCAGATTGCTGCGCAACGCTTCCGTCTTGTATTGGCCGAGGTCCTTGAGGAAGTATTGCTGGCGATTGAGGTTCGTCATATCGACCCTATCGAAGTCGATCAGGTGCAGATGCCCGACGCCGATTCGCGTAAGCGCCACCGCGATGGTCGAGCCGAGCCCGCCGCAACCGCAGATGGCCACACGGGCCGCATCCAGCTTGTCTTGCGTGGCGGCGGTATGGCGATCGAGCAATGCCGCGCGGATCTCCTCACGACTTACGAGCGTGGTCGGGGCGGGAAGATTGTTGAATGCTTCCTGGCGATTGCTGATCTGTTCCTGTGTTGCCGATGGGGTGAAAGTCATGGCTCGTCTTCCGTTCGTTGTGTTGCTGTGATGTGCGTTTGTTGCGCTGTGTTTGCTGTGGTGTGTGGGGGTGTGGTGCGCGTTTGTTGCGCTGTGCTGTACCGTGTCGGATTGCGTGTGCTGAGACGTTTCCATGTGTGCAATTCCGTTTTTTGGCGGTTGTGCGCTCGAAGGTGTGACGCTATGCGGTTCGTCGTGTTCTGTGCCGCGACAGCGGTGCGTCTTGTGGCGTGACCGTGCAGGTGTGACTCGCCTATCGTTCTCCGTGGCTCAGCCGTTTTGTATGGTTCAGCCGCCCTGCACGAAGGTGACGATTTCCACAGTGTCGGTGCCTTTGAGTTCGGTTTGTGCACGGAGCGCACGCGGCACGATTTCCCCGTTGAGTTCGACTGCCACGCGGTCGGCGCGCAATCCACGCTGCTCCACCAATTCGGCCACAGTGATCGGAGTGACGATGTTCTCTTCCTTGCCGTTGACAATCATGATTGTCCCTTCATTGCTGGTTGCAGTCCGCGCGTTTGCCGTGTGGGCTTCGACTGGCTGTGATGCCCGCCCCGCATGCCTGTCCGTTCGGATGGCCTGCGTGGATCCGCCTGTACGGGTGTCCGCTTGGTCTGCGTCTGTTGGTGTTTCGTGTTTGACCGTGCGGATGTCTGTTTGGTTCGCCGTCTGTTTGTGCCGATGGTTGGTCGGTTCAACGGTTGGCCGCGCGGGCATTCGCCTGGTTGGTGTTTTCATGCCCGGCCGATTGTCGTATGTGTTGTGTGCGGCAGCTCGGCTGGAGTATGAAAAAAGGGTCGCCGAAGAAGCCGTACCCTATGAGGTGGTGCGCCCCTCCGTGACCCTATTCACGCGATATTCGGTTATCGCGAACGGAAGATGAGATGTGCCTACGGCACGAACAACCCGTCTCCTTACGGCGGCATTACCCGCATCAAGTCCTCGGTCGAAGTCCTGCGACTTCCTCTCAGCCTTTCGGCTCCCGTTCGGTTGTGCTCCCATCTTCGCGCGTCCGTCCGACAAACAGTGTTGTGGCCTTCTGCGCGCTCGTCCAACTGCGTCGTATTCTTCGACCTTCTGCAGCCGAAGGCGTGCCATCCCACCTGTTTGCGGTCATTCGGGTATGCCCGATTCCTGCCACTATCCCCATACGTCTGCAAGCGGTCCGGTTTGCGGCGTTTTGGGAATACTTCGGATTGTCCGCTATACCCATACGCACGCGACCCTGCGTTTTGTGGCGTTTTGGGCATACCTGAGTCCGGGCGGTATTCCCATACGTCCGTAAGTGGTTTGGTTTGCGGTGGTATGGGTATACCCGAACCTCGTCAGTGTCCCCGTGCGTACGCAATCATGTGTGTTTGCGTCAGTATGGGAATACTTGCGGGTAGGTGGTATTCCCGAACCGCCGCAAAATCTCAAGCCGGACGTCTTATGTGAGAATGAAGGCAGTCGATCACGGCGAATTTGCCGACTACGCAACGCGGATGGAGGGGAAATGGCGAACTTGGGAGCCGCGGGAATGGATCTGGAAGGTGCGGCTGTGAACTTGGATGTCGCGAAGGCGGGCTTGGGCGGTGCAGCAGATTCGGAAGGCTCTGTGGCGTATGCGTATGCGTATGCGGGCTTGAATGGTACTGCAGCAGCTCCGACGTCTGAATCGAATGTCGCAACCTTGGCGGGATTCGCGATTCCGAGGCTCGGCATGGGCACGATGGCTTTGGCGATTGAGGGCCGGCCGGATAGAGATACGGCAATCCGTACGATTCACGCCGGTTTGGATGCGGGCGTGCGTTACTTGGATACCGCCTGGTCGTATTATCTGCCGAGTGTTCCGGGTACCGGCACTCCGGAGGATTTGGGGTACGGCGAAAAACTGGTTCGAGACGCGCTCGCCACTTGGGATGGACCGCGGGATGAAGTGCTCGTTGCCACGAAGACCGGTTACCGTCGCACAATGGACGCCTTGCCCCAGCCTGTACAGAAGGAGCCTGCACAGAGGGATTTCGCACAGAAGAGTCTCATACAGGATTTTTCCGCGGAGTCTTCTGTGGATGGCGTGTGTTCTGATGACACACATTTTGACGGAATTTGCCATGACAGTACGCATTTTGATGCCGATCGCTCTAACGTCAACTGCCCTAACGCCACCCGCCCTGACCGCACACCCGCGGATATTCCGGCAACTTCAAATATTTCGGCGTCCGCGCCGGATTCCCCTGATACGCATGATGACGGACGCCAGCATTTGCAGGCGGATGGCAGCCAATACGGTTGGATGGCGGATTCACGCCCGGAAACCATGATTCGTGACGCGAAGGAGTCCGCAGCGCACCTTGGTGTGGAGGCCCTCGATTTGCTGTACTCGCACGGTCCGGATCCGGCGGTCCCTTATGAGGATCAGATTGGCGCGTTGAGGCAGCTGCTTGATGAAGGCGTGATCAAACACGCTGGCATTTCACGCGTGAACAACGAGCAGATCGATATCGCACGCGAGATTTTGGGGGATGGTCTGGTTGCCGTGCAGAATCAGTTTTCCCCGTCACATCCGGATCCTGAGCATACGATGGAGCATTGCGCCGAGTTGGGACTCGCGTTCGTTTGTTGGAGTCCGCTCGGAGGTTTCCTCGACGCTTTCGACCAGCATGCGTACGATCCGTTCCGCAAAATCGCGGCCGATCGCGGTTGTTCGTACCAACGGGTGGTGCTGGCTTGGGAATTGAGTCGTTACAATCGTCTGTTTACGATTCCAAGTGCCCGTAATCCGCAGGAAATCAACGATTCTTTCGCTGCAGTCGATATGGAACTTACGCAGGAGGAGCTCGATTTTCTGAACTTGCGATTCTGAAAATACGAAGATTGCAAGCATGTACGGTCGTGTCCCTTGCGCGGTGGCAGGCAGAAAAAAAGTTTTCGACAGTATCTGCCGCCTATGAACGTGATTGTTCGAAGACGGGTGAAGATCGCTTGTTGCTTCAAATGAGGGCGGTCGGTTTTGCTGAAAGGGGCAACAAAAGCTTACGGTGTAAAATAAAAGACGGTCGACGATGCGGTTTGTTTGTGTTGGAAGGAGGAGGCGTTGGGCTTTGAGCAGGAAGCGTTCCATAAGTTGATGTCGCACATCTGGGGGCGTAAATCTCAGATGCAGGAGGAGATGTCGAAGGGTGTAAAAGGCGAGCCCTTCATTGTGCAGGAGCTTGCGATGCGGGGGTCGCAGACGCCTACGCAGCTCGCCGCTTCCATGCGTGCCACAACCGGAAGGGTGTCCACGCTGCTGTCCGCGTTGGAGAAAAAGGGGTACGTCGCGCGCGAACTTGACGCGGACGATCGCAGAATCGTGCATGTGAGTCTGACCGAGGAGGGAATGGCCTACGCCAAAAAGCAGCGTGAGGATATGCGGGAGTCGGTATGCTGGATCTTCTCGCAGATGGGGGAGCGCCGCACGCGCGAATTCGTGGATCTCACCGTTGAGTTCACTACGTACATGTCGCTGTGCGTGCCGGGCAAGCCTCGCCCGACGGCGGAGCAGGTTGAGGCCGCTTTCTGTGCTTGTGAGGATCGGAATCAGAAGGAATGGGAGAAAGCTCCGGAGAGCCTCTAGCGGATGACGGAAGATTCTCCCGTTTTTCGGAATATGCCGTTCGTCGGGCCGGAATATGACGTTTCCCGGGAATGGAACGTGTTGCGTGCGTAAGTTTCTATCAAGAATCGCAATCAGGAAACACGCAGGTTGATCGTTAATATCTTACACTGTAAGTAATTATACGATATAAAGTAACACCCAAGCGAAACGGTCGATACATGACGAACGGTGCGTAGAGCGAGATGGGCCGCGATATTGCCCGGCAGCTGCCGATCGGCGATAACGGTCAGCCGGTAGCCGAAAAAACAGCGAAATCGGCGAACTGGCGGGCCGGCAATCCAGTAGCCCAACCAACCAAACAATCCGACCAACCAAACAATCTGACCAACAAGCCCACAATCCAGCCGACCAACCGGCTGGCGGCTCAACGAATCAACTGAAAAGCCAAACAACCAAATAAGAGAAGGAACCAATCATGCTTCGCATCATGCGATACCTCTCCAAAGCGGAGATAGGCCAAATGCTCATAGCATTGGTCAGCATAGTGGGCCAGGTCTGGCTTGACCTGACCCTGCCGGACTACATGTCCGACATCACGCAACTCGTGGAGACTCCGGGCAGCGACATGTCCGACATCTGGGTGGCGGGCGGCAAAATGCTCGCCATCTCGCTCGGCTCGGCGGTCTGCGCGGTAGTGACGGGATTCATCGCCGCGCGCGTGGGCGCATCATTCAGCCAGCGTCTGCGATCGCTCGAATTCAGCAAGGTGGAAAGCTTCGGTGCGGCGGAAATGAGCCGTTTCTCGACGGCATCGCTCATCACCCGCTCCACCAACGACATCACTCAGATCCAGATGTTCATCACCATGGGCCTGATGATGATCGTCAAATCGCCGATCATGGCGGTATGGGCCATCTGCAAAATCGCCGGCGGCGGTTTCGAGTGGACGCTCGCCACGGGCGTGGCCGTCGTGGTACTGGTGATCTCGATCGGCGTGCTCATGGCGCTGGCGATGCCGAAATTCAAGGCCATGCAGCGCCTGACCGACAACATCAACCTTGTGGCACGTGAGAACCTCACCGGTCTGCGCGTAGTGCGCGCGTACAACGCCGAAGACTATCAGGAAGCGAAATTCGCCCAAGCCAACAAGGACCTCACCGATACGCAGCTGTTCACCAACCGTGCGATGTCAGTGATGATGCCGTTGATGAACACCATCATGAACGGCCTGATGCTGGCCGTCTACTGGATCGGCGCCTACCTGATCGACGCCGCCGACGCAACCGACAAGCTCACCACCTTCGCCGACATGGTGGTGTTCTCCAGCTACTCCGTGCAGGTGATCATGAGCTTCCTGCTGATGAGCATGGTATTCGTGCTGTGGCCGCGTGCCGACGTATCCGCCAACCGCGTGCTCGAAGTCATCGACACGGAACCGATGGTCGTAAGCGGAACGCAAACCGCGGGAAGGCCCGGACTGGAAGGCGAAATCGAATTCCGCAACGTCAGCTTCACCTACCCCGATTCGCGCGAGGCCATGCTGGAAGGCATCAATTTCAAAGCCAAGAAGGGGCAGACGGTCGCGTTCATCGGCTCGACCGGCTCCGGAAAATCGTCGTTGGTCAATCTCGTTCCGCGATTCTACGACGCGACGCAAGGCGAGGTGCTCGTGGACGGCGTCGACGTGCGCGACTACACCCTGGAGTCGCTGCGAGGAAAGATCGGATACGTGCCGCAACAGTCGTTCATGTTCAAGGGAACGATCGCAAGCAATGTGAGCTACGGCGGCATGGCCCCAAGTGACGGCGGCTCCGGCAATGGCGTCAACCGTACGGCCGCAGACAAACCCGCATCCGCCGAAGCCGTCCGCAACGCCTGCGAAGTGGCGCAGGCCACGGAATTCATCGGCAGGAAGGAAGACGGCTACGAAACCGTCATCTCACAAGGCGGTGCCAACGTTTCAGGCGGACAGAAACAGCGGTTATCGATCGCAAGAGCCGTCTACCGTCATCCGGAAATCCTGATCTTCGACGATTCCTTCTCCGCACTCGACTTCAAAACGGACCGCGCCGTACGCGACGCGCTCGCCAAAGAAGCGAAGGACGCCACGAAACTGATCGTCGCGCAGCGCATCGGAACAATCATGGACGCCGACATGATCGTGGTGCTCGACGGAGGAAAAGTGGTTGGTCAAGGCACGCACCGCGAACTTCTGGAAACGTGCGACGTATATCGGCAGATCGCGCAGTCTCAGCTGAGCGAAAACGAACTGAATGGAGGTCGCTGACATGGCTAGGGGACCAATGGGCCGCGGACCTGCGGAAAAACCGAAGGATTTCGGCGATGCGATGCGCTCGCTTGTGCGCTTTTGCCGCGGATACATTCCGCTGATCGTCGTCGCGCTGGTGCTCGGCGCGGCCGGAACCGTCTGCCAGATCATCGGGCCGGACAAACTCAAAGACATGACCAACGAGATCACGAAAGGCTTGCCGGCGCTGGTGGACGGCAAACCCGTCATGAACTCGATTGATCTCGACGCGGTCTCGCGCATCGCATGGCTGCTCGTCGCGCTGTACGTGGGGTACGCGGTGCTCAGTTACGTGCAGAGCTGGCTGATGGCCGGTGTCACGCAACGTACCGCGCAGCAGCTGCGCAAGGCGATCAGCGAGAAAATCAATCGTCTGCCGCTCAAATACTTCGACAAGGTCAGCTATGGCGATGTGCTGAGCCGCATCACCAACGATGTGGACGCGATCGGCCAGACGCTCGGCCAGTCGATCGGCTCGCTGATCACGTCGGTCACGCTGTTCTTCGGCGCGCTGATCATGATGTTCTACAACAATGTGATCATGGCGTTGAGCGCGATCGGTTCCGCTCTGCTTGGCCTGCTCATTATGGGCGTCATCATGAAGGCTTCGCAGCGGTACTTCGTGCAGCAGCAGGTGGCCCTCGGCGATGTGAACGGCCATGTGGAGGAGATGTACACCGGCCACAACGTGGTCAAGGCGTATTGTGGCGAGGCCGATTCGATCAAGCGGTTTGAGCAGTACAACGAAGACCTGTACGTGTCCGGCTGGAAGAGCCAGTTCCTTTCCGGCCTGATGATGCCGATCATGAGCTTCGTCGGTAATTTCGGATACGTGGTGGTCTGCGTGGTGGGTGCCGCGCTCGCCATGGACGGCAAGATCGAGTTCGGCGTGATCGTGGCGTTCATGATGTACATCCGCTTGTTCACGCAGCCGCTTTCCCAGTTCGCGCAGGCGTTCCAGAATCTGCAGCGCTGCGCCGCCGCGTCGGAAAGGGTGTTCGGTTTCCTCGACGAACCGGAGCTGGAGGATGAATCCAACAAGCGCGCGCTGCTCGGCGTGGACGCTGACGGCAAGCCCAAGCCGGTGCGCGGCGACGTTGAATTCAGCCACGTGAGTTTCGGTTATGAGCCGGGCAAAACGGTCATCCACGATTTCTCCGCTTCGGTACAGAGCGGACGAAAGGTTGCGATTGTAGGCCCGACCGGTGCCGGCAAAACCACGATGGTGAACCTGCTGATGCGCTTCTACGAGATTTCCGGAGGCGCGATTTCGATTGACGGCATTGACACCAAGTCGGTTCCGCGCTGGAACGTGCACGACCAGTTCTCGATGGTGCTGCAGGATACGTGGGTGTTCCGTGGAACAGTGCGTGAAAACATCGCGTATTCGAAGAAGGATGTGACCGACGAGCAGATCGTCGCCGCCTGCAAGGCCGTTGGGCTGCACCACTACATCATGTCTCTGCCGGACGGATATGACACGGTTTTGGATGACAAGTCGTCACTTTCGCAAGGTCAGAAGCAGTTGCTGACGATCGCCCGCGCGATGGTCGAGGATGCGCCGATTCTGATTCTCGATGAGGCCACGTCGTCCGTCGACACGCGTACCGAGGAGCTGATTCAGCGTGCGATGGACGCGTTGACGGTTGGCCGCACCAGTTTCGTGATTGCGCACAGGCTTTCGACGATTCGCGACGCCGGCATGATTCTCGTGATGGATGGCGGCGACATCGTGGAGCGCGGCACCCACGAGGAACTGCTGGCGAAGGGCGGTTTCTACGCCGACATCTACAACAGCCAGTTCGCGTTGAGTGACTGATTTGTTGTGGACGCGGACCTTGTGGGGGCGTCTGCGGGTGGCTGGCGGCTACTGGGGCTGATGGTTGTGTGGGCGACTGCCCGGATGGTTGTTCGTTCGTCCGTCCGGATGGGTTTCGGCCTCCTCCCCTCATGGTGTCGTACGGTGTCGCATGGTGTTGCAGAGTGCCATGCGACACCATGCCTGCCGTTTGCGTTCAAGTTGGGTTGAGGGCTTACCGTTGGGTATGGAATCCGTAAATCGATTTACGCAAAGGTGGGTATGGCAATGAAAAACATTGAAATCGGTAAATCGGGAGTGGTCGCATCGCAGGCCGCGCTGGGCGTGATGCGCATGGACGCGCTGGAACCGGACGCTGCGGCAACCGTCGTGCGCACGGTGGCGGATCGTGGCGTCAACTTCTTCGACACTGCGGACATCTACGGGTTCAACGTCAACAGCGATCATGCCAGCTCGCGTGCGTTCGGACGCGCATGGCAGGACGCCGGACTGCGGCGAGAAGACATCCTCATCCAAACGAAGTTCGGCATCAACATTGATTTCAGCGACCCCGGCAACATTCACGCCACCCGGTACGACTTCTCCGCGAAGCATCTGATCGCACGTCTGGACGAGGAATTGGATGCGCTCGGCACGGATTATGTGGATTTCGCGTTGCTTCATAGGCCGGATACGCTGATGGAAGCCGAGGAGGTTGCAGAGGCGTTCGCTGCGTTGCATAAGGCCGGAAAGGTGCGTCATTTCGGTGTGAGCAACGTGAATCCGTGGCAGGCGGAACTGTTGCAGTCCTGGCTTGGCGATGATCCCGCCATGAGGCTTGAGGCGAACCAGCTGCAGTTCGGCCTGATGCACGCGCAGATGGTCAGCGATGAGCTGATGACCAACTTCGGCGCTGAGGGCGTGGTCGCTGCGAACCATTCGGATGGATTGCTGTCGTATTCACGTCTGCGCTGCATGACCATTCAGGCATGGAGCCCATTCCAGTCCGGCACGGAATACGGTCCGTTCGTGGGCAATGAGAAATTCCCCGAGCTCAATGCCGCGTTGAACGAGAAGGGCGCCAAGTATGGTGTAAGCGCCAACGCCATCGCCACGGCGTGGGTACTCAGGCATCCGGCGGGCATTCAGATCGTGCTTGGTTCGATGAATCCTTCACGTCTGAGCGAGATGCTCGACGGCGCGGATATCACGCTCGAACGGCAGGACTGGTGGGATCTGTACGCCGCCGCCGGCAACCTCATTCCGTGATTGTTTGCGAGTTTGACTGGATAAATCCGCCCGATGTCGATGTGCTGACGTCGGACGGATTTTTGTAATTGATGGTGCGCCGGGATACGGTTGGCAAGCCAGGCGCTAGTTCAAGAAGACCTCTCCGGGGAAACCGCCCCCGATGACGGCATGGCGGTCGGTGTCTAACGTGACGCAGGTAAAGGGGAATCTCCGGCTCAGTTGCTCCGGGCTGGCGGTGAACAACGCGGTCGCGAGGCCGTCGGCCAATGCGGTGGGGTAATGGCTTTCTGCGGTCTTGGCCACACATGTCCATGTGGCTTCAACCTGTTGGCAGGGTAGCCCGTCGATGGCGTTGAGCAAGTGGTGGATGCTCAATTGGACCTGTTCGTTGACGGGCACGTTCCAGTGGCGGCGGCTTGGTGCGCTCGCGCAGAGCGCGCCGTTGGCCATGTGCGCCACTCCAATCGCGCTGGTCGGGTCTTTCGGGTCTTCCAGTGCTATGGTGATCGGTTCACTGGAGTGGGCCAGCAGGTCTCCTCCCGCATCGATTACAAACTCCTCGACCGTGCCATTGAGCTCGTCGCCCAACAGATCCACGAGATAGCCCTTGCCGCATGCGCCGAAATCCAGGTGAATCGGCTTGTGGGTGATCAATGTGGTGCCGTGGCGTTCCACGTCGTTGCCCCATGTGGCACGTCCTCGAATCGTCCCCAGATGCTCGGCGGCCCCGGATCCGACCGTGAAACTCAGTGAGGCGTCGTATCCGAGTCGAATCAGGTCTTCCCCAATGCACGGGTCGATTGCGCCATCCGTGGCTGCGAACAATGCGTCGTATAGGTCGAACAGTGGTTCGCTCCAATCCGGGAAGTCGAAGCTGCCTCCATGTGTGGATTCGCCGATTTCGGCGACGAGTGAATCATTTCGGAATCGAGACAGTGTCTGCTCGTATGTTTCCAGGAATTCCGACATCCTCGTACGCACGTCCTCATGTACGAGCCGGGACGTTGAAATCACGATCCCGGTGCCAAGCGCTTTCGGGAAGGCGGTGACGTGGGGCATGCGCTGCGAAAGTGATGTCATGTTCACGATGCTAGCGGTATTTCGCTTATAGATGGCGGATTCTTTTTGCGCAAACCGCGCCCAAGGGTCTTGAGGTAACCCCTTTCCTTTGGGTTTCAAAAGAATCCGCCATCTATAAGCGAGATAGCCCGCACGGGGGTCTAGGGGCGGTGTTAGCGTAGTTGACACAGTGTCAACGAGGAGGTTGATGATGGAGCAGAAGAGCGTGGGCAAGGTAAAGAACCTGCCGATGTCAAAGGTGTGCACGTTCGCGGTCGGTCAGTTCGGCTGGGCATTGCTGTCGGGAATCATTTCCAATTGGCTGGTGTACTTCTACCAGCCTGACAACGAAACCGTATCTCAGGGCCAGACGGTGTTCGTGCCGCAGGGTCTTGCGGTTCTGGGCATCGTGACGGTGGTCGGAGGCATCACCGCGTTCGCCCGTTTCTTCGATGCGTTCGTGGACCCGGCCGTGGCGAGTCTTTCCGACCGCTGCGAAGCGAAGTCCGGCCGCCGTATGCCGTTCCTCAAGTTCGCGGCCCTCCCCCTCGCGGTTGTCACGGTTCTTGTGTTCTGGAGCCCGATCAACGGCACCAGTTGGATCAACGGCGCGTTTCTGTTCGTCACGGTGATCGGATACTACATCGCGCTCACCTTCTACTGCACCCCGTACAACGCGCTCATCGCCGAGCTCGGCCATGACTCCAAACAACAGCTCACCATTTCCACGGCCATTTCCTTCACATGGGTGGCCGGCACGGCAATCGCCTATGTGGCTCCGGTGGTCTGGGCCGGCTTCGTACCGGGGCTTGGCCGCGTGAACGCCATTCGTCTGACCTTCTCCATCATGGCCGCCATCGCGCTGGTGTGTATGCTCGTGCCTCCGCTGACCATCAAGGAACGCGACTACGTCAATTCTCAGCCGACCAGCGAATCCGCCATCGAATCGCTCAAGCAGACCTTCGGCGATGGTGAATTCCGCAAGTTCGTGTGCTCCGACGTGGTCTACTGGGTTGCCATCACCACCTTCCAGACCGGTTTGCCGTTCTTCGTGACAAGCCTGCTGAAGCTGCCGGAGACCACCACGACCATCTACTTCGTGTTGATGACCGGCGTATCCGTGCTGTTCTACCTGCCGGTGAACCTGTTGGCCAACCGTATTGGAAAGAAGCGGATTCTGCTGGGCGCGTTCGTGCTGTTCACCTGCGCCTTCGCGTTTGCCGGCGCCCTCGGCTCCGGCGTGCTGGGTGCGATTCCGC
>CAVEVJ010000191.1:0-3884 GCA_963619075.1 Acidaminococcaceae bacterium | reverse complement strand
GAGTCGTTCATCACCGACGGACCGCGGAAGGGCGAGAAGGCGGCGTCGCCCGAACCGGACGGCGACGCCTCGCCCGTATACGGGACCGGCATCGACTGGAACGAATTCCATGCCGGCACACGGTATCCCGACATCACCGACTGACACCGAAAACCGGACCTAAAGCACCACAAAAGTTCCTATAGGCCGCCGATCGGCGGGTTGACGGTTGCCGTAACCGTCCCGAAAAACACGCGGCAAAAAGAAACCCGCGTATCGCAAGTACGCGGGTTCCGACGGCTAATGCCGCAATACAAAGGGGGTAAATCCCAATGCTGACACTGAAAGGTGCAAAAGGCACTATATGTCAAACGGCAGACGAACGGCGCGACGTGTCCTACCTGGACTATGATGCGTTCCTTCGGTAACGAGTACGCCGAAAGAATCACCCCCACCAATGCGGTAGTGGGGTGGAATGCCACACGGAAAGGAAAACCAATGTGTGATGAAACCCATTTGGTTGGCGCTGTAGGCGTCATAAGACCATGCGACGGCACCATTGTATCAGAGCACACGGTGCAGTTGGGCTAACCGGCTGAACCGTTCCGGAACGGCGGAACGTCCCACGTTTTGCCGCCACACCACCATCATACCCGCTTCCTTATCCGGGCAAATCCGTCACGTACCAGTCCGAACACCCACCATGCGGTATCCTCCCGTATCAGCAGACCGGCAGCCGTCCACGCCACGCAATACGAAAGCATGCCGAGCAACACCTGCGCACCGCATCCCATCGATAACCCGGATGCACCGCGCAGCAGTACCAACAAAACCGAAAACGCACACACATGGCAACCGGCCATGCGGCTTACCCGTCCCGGATTCACCGCTTTGCAAAGCACGTCCCGGGAATAGCGCACTTGCATCGCGAAAATAATGACTTCCGCGACCAGCATCGATGCCGCGGCACCAGTGGCGCCGAAACGCGCGTCGAATAGAAGGTTTCCCACAAGACTGACCGGCACACCCATCAGATTGGCTACGGCGAGCCTGTCCTCACGATCAAGAGGCGTAAGGATGCATAATCCCAGAAACGTACTCATACAGGCGAAGAATCCCACCAATCCGATGATGCGCACCGCCATGACCGCGTCGAGATACTTATCCGTGGATACCCATACGGTCAACGGACCGGCCTCCGCCACCAAGTAGCAACACAATCCGAGACACAGATTGCAGACGAATCCAAAGCCTTTGCCGACGAGATCGTAATATTGCCTCATGGAGTGCCGCGCATAGTACGACAGCCGTGGCACCAGCACTCCGACGATCGCATTGACCACACTCCAGCACACGCCTTTGAGCTTGGCCGCCAGCTGATAGAAACCGACCTGCATGTTGTTGGCGGAAAGCATGCCGAGCAGCACGCTATCGAAGAACAGATACATCGACGATGCAATCGATTGCATGGCAAACGATGCGAGCGGTCTTGCATGGCGACGCATACGAAGAGGTCCCGCGGCACGCAGGTCAATCATGCTTCCAAGCCGAATCAGATTGAACACGTTATTGCCGCAGGTCACGAACGCCGTTATCGCGCCATAGACCAGATAGTCGCCATCGGCTCGCACGAAAACAAGCATGGCGACGAACGAGAGCATTTTGAACACGACGCTTCGTATGGTGATGTACTCGTATTCCTCCATGGCTTGGAAGAACCACTCCACCCCGTAGGAGAGCATCAGCGTGCTGACGAGAAACATGAGCATCAACACCGAAAGCTCACGAAGTCGGGGCACGAATACTATGGCCAGCGCGAAACATGCCAGCGTCGTCACCGTGCAGATGGTGATGATGACGAGCAGTTCTTTGACCACGGACGCCAGTTGTCTCTTGTCATTGCGTACACGCGCGCATTCGCGTATGCCGTAGGTTGGTATGCCCACCAGACAAATCGCCGACAGCCATTGCGAGATGTTCTGAGCGAACGTGACGTTGCCATAGCCTTCCACGGAAAGCGTTCTGGTGATGTATGGAATGGTGATGATTCCGATCAGCATGTTGGATGCGGTCAGAATCGTGTTCATCACCGCATTGAATTTCACGGAATGGACGAAACGCATGGCCACCCCTTAACTCAAGGCCTTGTCATGGTGATGTTTGAACATGACCAGCGTTCGCCGATACAAGGCGGGTGAAAGACACAACAACAGCATTTGCACACGCTTGGTTTTTGGAATCTCCCGCAGCTTCATGATACGTGGCAGCGACTTTCGCACAAGAGCGACGGCACGCCGTTCGAAATCCGCCCACCGCCCACGCTGCTCTTGCAAAACGATGTTGTTGTAGGTGCCGATCGTCGCGATGAGATGACCATACAGCATATAATCATACGATCGTGGATATTTGGCTCGCACCAGTTCCAGCGCGGCGCGGGTTTCATCGCTTTGCGCGGTGGTGATGCGCAGACGCAACGTCACCTGTTCATGCAGATGATAGTAATACTTCGGAGTGGAATCGTAGATCAACGTTTTGGCCTTATCGATCACACGGAACGTGACAGGATAGTCCTCGCCGCTGCGTCGCTCCAACGGAAAGCGTACATCGTCGAACAGTTCGCGTCGGTACAGTTTGTCCCATACCGCCACATAAAAATATCCGGGCAGATTCACGTATTTGAAGGCCTGCTCCGGAGTCATACGAAAACGGCACTTGTTTGAGTGCGGCATGTACGGCTTGCCGTCCTCCCCTACCAGACTGGTTCCGATGATGGAGATGTCCGCCTGTTCGCCCACCAGGTTCCGCAATAGCGTTTCATACATGTCTTCGGCGATACGGTCATCCGAATCCACAAATCCGAGATATTCGCCCCGTGACGCTTCGATTCCGGCGTTGCGCGCTGCGGACGGGCCGCCGTTGCGCTGATGAATGACACGAATCCTGGAATCCCGGGCAGCCCAACGATCGCATAATTCCGGACACCGGTCCGGCGATCCGTCATCCACCAGAATGATTTCAAGGTTACGGTGGGTCTGCTTCACGATGGATTCCACGCACGCGTCCAGAGACCCCTCAACACTATACACCGGAACAATCACTGAAATCAGAGGCCGAGCATCGGACATACCCTCTCCTTTCCCATCACCCTTTCCCGGTCTCCGCTCAGAAGAACACCCGGTAAGGCAGCACGCCGAAATTTCCCCTGATGTAGACCTGCCTATAGCACACGAGGAACGACACGATCAAGACCATCAGCTCCACCGCAATCTGCATGCGCTTGCCCAGCGTGGCAAGCAAAGCCGTCAACAGCCAGATGAAGAACACGGTGAAGAACACGGACATACGGCTCAGCGTGCCGACTCCGGCAAAGGCATCGGACACGACCACATAGACCAGTGCGCCGGCCAACAACAGATCATCGCGCTCGCAACGTGCGATTCCGCACGCATTATCCGCTCCGCCGGCACGTTCATTTCGTTTTCTGCGCCACATATAGACGATATAAACCACCGATAGCGCCAACGTGTACGCCATCAACGACGCCGACGTTCCGGTATTGTCCATCAACGAGTCATACTGATAGTGACGGTATTTGGGAATGAAACCAGCAACCCAGGAAATGATCCCACCGTAGTCGAGGAACTGCATCAGGAACGCCACAACGACCGCCACCGCGGACTGAAACTCGAAACGTTCGGATCGCGCCCACCGTCCTATGAGCGAGACGAGCAGCACCACGATGGCCGTGATATGGAAGGTCATGGCAAGCAGCACCAACCCCAACGCGGCCGCCCTACGTCTTCGCTCGTACAGCACGAAGGCAAGCAAACACAAGGCCACCGCAATGTATTGACGTGAGATGTTCATCGCCATGAAAAACATACGTGTTCCGAAAATCATCAGAC
>CAVEVJ010000190.1:0-2359 GCA_963619075.1 Acidaminococcaceae bacterium | reverse complement strand
ATGAGCAGCGCATTCGACGACGCCACCCGATTGAACGACTTCGACGGTACGAGGTTAACCCAGTATGGCCCTGCCATGCCGGAGATCCGTTCCGGGGGCGTCATGCAAACCGTCGACGCCGACATCGCGCGGTTCCACGACATGTTCAATGCCTTGGTGGAGAACGTCTCCGACGTGGTGGTCGGCAAGACCAACCCGATTCGCCTGTGCGTCACCGCCATGGTGGCGGGCGGCCATGTGTTGATCGAAGACAATCCGGGCACCGGAAAAACACAATTGGCGCGGGCTCTGGCCAA
Source organism: Acidaminococcaceae bacterium (assembly GCA_963619075.1). Taxonomy (GTDB): domain Bacteria; phylum Actinomycetota; class Actinomycetes; order Actinomycetales; family Bifidobacteriaceae; genus Bifidobacterium. The sequence goes on along the minus strand of CAVEVJ010000190.1, from coordinate 2,063 downwards.
TTCCATCGATATGTCGTTCAAACGCATTCAGTTCACCCCGGATCTGCTGCCGTCCGACGTAATCGGCGTCACCTATTACGACCAGCAGCAGGGCGGTTTCGAATATCGCGAAGGACCGGTCTTCGCGTCCATCGTGCTCGCGGACGAGATCAATCGCGCGTCGCCGAAGACGCAGTCCGCATTGCTGGAGGTCATGGAGGAGCGGAAGGTCACCGTGGACGGCGTGGCCCATGCTGCGCCGCAGCCGTTCATGGTGATCGCAACGCAGAATCCGATCGAACAGCTCGGCACCTACAGACTGCCGGAAGCGCAGATGGACCGGTTCCTCATCAAAACCGGCATCGGTTATCCAAGCCGCGCCGCAAGCATCGACATTCTACGGCAGTCCAACATCGCCGACCGCGCGACCGCCGTACGGCCCGTCCTCTCCGGAAGCGACGTGCTGCGCGCCGTCAGTGAAACCGTACGCATCGACGACGCGATCCTCGAATACATCGTCCGGCTGGTCGAGGCGACCCGGCATGACGAAAGGACACGGGTTGGTTCCTCCATACGCGGCGCGCTGGCACTCACCCGTTGCGCTCGTGTATGGGCCGCCGCCGACCGCCGCGGTTACGTGATACCGGATGATGTGAATGAGCTGGCGATTCCCCTACTCGCCCACCGCATCACCCTCACCGCAGAAGCCGTGTTCCATGATTTCACGCCGGAACAGTTGATTGCACGGATCCTTGAGGATGTGCCGGCCCCGACTTCGGGCACTTGAGCAAGGCGGCCATGATGCGAAATTCTCAGACATCCCAACGCAGACCAAACGCAATACGTTCCTTATGTCGGGGCATGCACCGGTTGAGCCGGCCATGTACGGCATACGTGTCGCCGTTGGGATGGATGGTGGGATCACTGGCCTTGCTGTCATCGATCGCGTTTATGGTTCTCGGCTGGCATGAACTGCTCGCCATGGCGGCGGCCTATCTGCTGATGCTGTCCGCCGCGATACTGATGTCCTTGGGAGATACGTCGTTCTCCGCGGCCACCAGCGTATCCGGCAGACGCGTGACCGTGGGAGACACGGTACGGGTGAGCATGTCCGTTTGCAACTCCGGCCATTCACCGACCGCTTCGGCGCACGCAAGCCTGCCGATCGACGGCAATCATGAACGGTTCGGCATTCCTCCGCTTGCGGCCGGGCAACGATACGACGACTATGTGGAATTCACCGCCATGGCGCGTACGGTGCTGCAGATCGGCCCTCTGTCGATTCGCAAAGGCGACCCGTTCGGCCTGGTATGCCGTGAGAAACGGTTCGATGAGCGGATGCAGATATTCGTCCATCCGCCGATCGTGCCGGTCGCCATGGTGGAGATGGGCGCTCAACGCGATCTCGACGGGCATTCAAGCCGTGGCATCGTGGACGACGACCTTGACTTCCACGGCTTGCGTGAATACGGGCCAGGCGATGACCTGCGCAACGTACATTGGTTAAGTTGCGCGAAAACCGGCGTATTGATGATTCGGCAATACGAGGCCACACGCCGAACCGACACCGCGCTGGTTCTCAGCGTGAATTCTTACGACTACGCCGATTCCCGGGAATTCGAACTGGCAGTGTCGATCCATGCATCCATCGGTGTGGCACGCCTGCTACGGAACCTTCCGATTACCACACACATCGGCGACGTCCATGCCACGCCCGCGGACGCCACAGCGTTTCTGGATTCCTGCAGTTCCATCAGACCGGAGTCCGATGAAGTTCCGAATCTTGCGCAAAGCCTGCTTGAGCATGCCGGCAACGCCTCGTTCTTTTGCTTCACCGTCGGCCAATTCAAAGATATGGACGAAATCAGGCGAACAGTCCTCGCATTGCCCAGTTCCTCGACCTGCGTGGTACTGCAGGCCGCTATGGGACGGCAGTCCACCGTTCATGGATTTACGAATTTCACATTGGCCACAATCGGCGATCTGAACGATCTTCCGGCGATCATGGGAGCGTTGACATGACCTTGCTCGCATCCATCAATAAAACATCTCCCCCCACCCCGGTCGGATCCTCAACCAATCTT
>CAVEVJ010000189.1:0-5085 GCA_963619075.1 Acidaminococcaceae bacterium | reverse complement strand
CAACCGAAGCGTGAACGCGCTGGTGCGAGACCTTGATCTCGATGTACGTCTGGACGACCTCACCTTCGGCCAGGTGAACACAGGCCAGTTGGATGAGCTCTTCTCGAAACTTGAGTTTGGCGTGCGAACCAAGAATCGTGTGCTCAAAACATTCAACGCGGGCAAGACGGGCGGAACCCATGCCGTGCAGCAGGCCGAACCCGTCAAACTGGAATTGCCTCAAACGCAAACCGTGAACAACGCCGAAGACCTGTACGCATGGATCGAGACGAATATCCCATCGGCTCAGGAGCATGACCACAACGCGTGTCTGGCATCTTCTGCCGATACGCAGGGCAAATTCGTCATCGGGCATTCCGGCGACTGCGCGCGCAAGGTATCGCAATCCTGGCTGTTGCATGCGCAAGGCAATGCGAAGCCTGGAAAAGCGACGTTGTCATCTGTGATGTTGGCAGTGCATGGCAAGGCCGTGCGCATTGACTCCATCGATGAGTCGATGGCCGAAGCATTGCAACACGTGCTGGATTCACGACATCGCGGCATGACGGTGCACGGGTACAAAGAGCAATCGCATTTGTTGGGCAGCGTCGGCATCGATCTTCCGGAGCCGCTGTTCGACACCAAGCTGGCAGGGTACCTGGTCCATCCGGATTTTCACGCCGAATCTTTGGAACAGGCCGCGGCCCACTTCCTCGACCTGCACATAGAAGAGCCGACCGAAACCGTTACGCAGGGCATGCTCGATTTCGATGAGCCGGACGAGACCACGGAACAGAAGGAAGACGAGCTTCCGCGTGACTGCGCGATCATCGGCATGCTTGCCGAATATCTTTCTGCGCAGCTCGACCGCAGGGAACAGTACGCGTTGCTTGAATCCATCGAGATGCCGGTATCCCGCGTACTGTACGGTATGGAACATGTCGGCGCCCAGGTCGACATGAACCGTTTGGCGCAAATGCTCGAACAGTTGACCGCACAGGCCGAACATGCGCAGGAAATCGCATGGCAGTATGCGGGGGAGCGGGTGAATCTGCAAAGCCCGAAGCAACTGCAGAAGGTCCTTTTCGAAGACATGGGATTGAAGCCGACCAAGAAAACCAAGTCGGGCTCGTATTCCACGAACGCGGCGGCACTGCAGACGTTGCGCGACCGTTCCTACGGCAATGACCGCGCCTGCCAGTTCCTTGACGCGCTGCTGATGCACCGCGAACACAACAAGCTCAAGCAGATCGTCCAAACACTGATCGACGCGACCAACAAGCGTGATGGAAGAATCCATACCACATTCGAACAGACGGTGGCGGCCACCGGACGACTGAGCTCCGTCGATCCGAATCTGCAGAACATTCCGAACCGCAATGCGGCAGGACGTGAGATCCGTTCCGCATTCGTGCCCGGAGAAGGATACGAATCGCTGCTGAGCTCCGACTATTCGCAGGTGGAATTGCGCATCATGGCCGACCTTTCCGGTGACGAGGCGTTGATCGAGGCGTTCCGCTCCGGTAGGGACTTCCACAAATACGTGGCCAGCCTCGTGTATGGAATCCCGGTTGACGAGATCACTTCGGACCAGCGCAGCCACGTCAAAGCCATGAGCTACGGCCTGGCCTACGGATTGAGCACATACGGTCTGGCGCAGCAGCTCAAAATCAAGCCCAGTGAGGCGGAAGCGCTGAAACGGCAGTATTTCGCGACATTCGGCAAAGTGCACGAGTATTTGGAGTCTCTGGTCTCCACCGCCCGCGAAAAAGGCTATACCGAAACCATTTACGGACGTCGCAGGTACTTCCCGGGCCTTAATTCGCCGAACCGGGTCATCCGCGAATCCTCCGAACGCGCGGCCTTGAACGCTCCGATACAGGGTTCCGCGGCCGACATCATGAAAATCGCCATGATTCGTGCGGAAGAGGCCTTGCGCAAGACCGGAATGAACAGCCGCATCATTCTGCAGATTCACGACGAACTCGTGGTCGAAATCGCGCCTGGCGAGTCCGAGCAGGTTTCCGAACTGGTGAAGGATGCGATGGAGCACGCCGTCGAAATGGCGGTTCCATTGGATGTCTCGACCGGCATCGGTTCCGACTGGCAGCTCGCCGCACACTGATAGAACAACGGACGACAGGGGTTGAGATGGCAACGTTGAAGCAAGTGGTCGACGTATTGGAAACGCTGTATCCGCTACGATACGCCGAAAAGTGGGATGAACCGGGACTGATCGTGGGCAACCTGCGCCATGATGTGCGGCGCATCGCCTTCGCCGCGGACCCGTCCATGGCGGTGGTCGACCGTGCCATCGCGGATGGAACGGATCTGCTGGTATGCCATCATCCGCTGTTCTTCCGCTCCGTGCACGAGGTGTCCGGCCTGGGATTCCGCGGGGAGATAGTTCGCAAGCTCAGCCTTGCCGGATGCGCGTTGTGGGTGGGGCACACCAATGCCGACGCGTCATACCGTGGCGTCGGCATGGCCGCGGCCGACATGTTCGGCTTGATCGATCAGCGCCCGATGGAACCCATCGCCGACGAACAGGCCGAACATGCCGTCGGTCTGGGACGTATCGGCAGGCTGCCCGAACCGATGCGGCTGCGTGATTTCGCGCAGCGTGTGGCGGACGCGTTGCCCTACACCGAATTGGGTGTTCAGGTCTGCGGCGATGTGGCCGCGCCCGTTCAGACGGTGGCCGTCCTGCCAGGCTCCGGCGACTCGCTGTTCGATGAGGTGCGTGCCGCCGGCGTCGATGTGTATGTGACCAGTGATCTGCGTCATCATCCGGTGACGGACGCCATCGAACAGGCCCGATATGAGGCTTCCATGCGCACCGAAGGCATCGGACTCGGCAATGGGGACACGCGAGTCCGTCCGGCCTTCATCAATACGCCGCATAGCGCCATCGAATCCATGTGGTTCCAGTACGCATTGGAAGATGTTCCGCAGGCCGTGGCCGAATCCACGGGAGACACGGTGCAGGCACAGTGGATTTCCATGAACACCGATCCTTGGAATCTGGTGCTGCCAACCAGCGGCAAGGAGCGTTGAGCCATGACAGGTTCGATGAGTGGCGCAGCCTCTTCGGCGAATGACGTCGAGACTCTGCTGAACGCATCCAGCGACGGCGTCGACATGACCGTTCCCGCCGAACTGCTCAGCAGCGAGCAGGTGTACAAAGGCGCGATTTTCAGCGTTGACGACACCAGAATCGCCTTGCGGATGCGCGATGGCGGACAAACGGTGATCCGCAGACAGGTCATGCGTCATGCGCCCTGCGTGGTCATGCTGGTACACGATTGCGGCAACGACCTGTATCTGGTCGAACGGGAATACCGTATCGGCTGCGATGCCTTCGCCTATGGACTTCCGGCAGGGCTCATCGACAGCGGGGAAGACGTGGAACAGGCGGCGTTACGTGAGCTTCGCGAGGAAACGGGAGTCGTGCCAGCCGGAGAGCATGGCATCACCGTCGATCAAGTCGGCTCATACTATTCGTCCGAAGGAATGACGGATGAGTTGGCGCATATCATGGTGCTTCATCTGCACGAATGGGATGCCGCGCCACGCCATTTCGACGGTGACGAGCACGTCGAATCGGCCTGGGTCACCTGGAAACAACTGCAGGGCATACGCATCACGGCCTCGAATTCAATGATTGCCATCCTGCATGAGAATATTCGCAGAATTCAGGAAAATATCGCATCCTGAGCTTTCATTTTGGAATAAGCTTGTAGAGGAACACGATACTTTCGAATATATGCAACGGCGTGAGATACTGGATACATGCAAATCAGACCAGGATCGATGTATCCACTCGGCGCAAGCTATGACGGCGCCGGAGTGAATTTCGCCCTCTTCTCCAAAGTGGCGCAAAAAGTGGAGCTCTGCCTGTTCGATGAGGAGGACAACGAAACCCGCATCGAAATGACCGAGCAGAATTCGTATGTCTGGCACAACTATCTGCCAGGAATACAGCCAGGGCAGCGGTATGGATACCGTGTGTACGGTCCGTACGATCCACAGCGCGGCCTGCGCTGCAATCCGAACAAACTGTTGCTCGACCCTTATGCGAAGGCGATCGAAGGCAACGTCGACGGCGATGAAAGCCTGTATTCCTACTGGTTCAAAACGCCGGATGACCTTGGTCGGATGAACGATCTGGATTCCGCCGACCACACCATGAAGGCCGCCGTGGTGAATCCGTACTTCGACTGGGGCAACGACCAGCATCCGAACATCTCATACCACGATTCGGTCATCTACGAGGCGCACGTACGCGGCATGACCAACCTCAACATGGACGTGCCGCCGGACATTCGCGGAACCTACGCGGGACTCGCATACCCGTCGGTGATCGAATACCTGAAAAAACTGGGCGTCACCGCAATCGAGCTCATGCCGATCCACCAGTTCGTCAACGACAGTTTCCTGCAGGAAAAAGGACTGAGCAACTACTGGGGCTACAACACCATCGGATTCTTCGCACCGCACAACGCCTACTCCAGCTCCGGACAGCGAGGCGAGCAGGTCAACGAATTCAAATCCATGGTCAAGGCGTACCACAAAGCCGGAATGGAAGTCATCCTCGACGTGGTATACAACCACACCGCCGAAGGAAACGACCGTGGTCCGACGCTAAGCTTCAAAGGCATCGACAACGGAGCCTACTACCGACTGGTAGACAATGACCCACGCCACTACTTTGATACCACTGGCACCGGAAACTCACTGCTCATGCGCTCGCCGCACGCCCTACAGCTCATCACGGACAGTCTGCGCTACTGGGTCACGGAAATGCACGTCGACGGCTTCAGATTCGATCTCGCCGCAACACTGGCGCGCCAGTTCCAGGAAGTGGACAAGCTGTCGGCATTCTTCGACATCGTCGAACAGGATCCGGTCATCTCCCGGGTCAAACTCATCGCGGAACCCTGGGATCTCGGCTCCGGCGGATACCAGGTAGGCGGATTCCCATCCAGCTGGTCCGAATGGAACGGACGATACCGTGACTGCGTACGCGACTTCTGGCGCTCGCAGCCGTCCACATTGCCGGAATTCGCCAGCCGTCTCATGGGCAGCTCCGACCTGTATCAGATG
>CAVEVJ010000188.1:0-2436 GCA_963619075.1 Acidaminococcaceae bacterium | reverse complement strand
CCGCTGACGCCTATGGCCACGGTGGTGTGTTCGGGAGAATAGTTGACCGCGTTCTCCACAAGATTCTTCACCGCGGTTTTGATGGTCTCATAATCGGCCTTGATGAACACGTCGTCTTCGCCATGCGTTGGGGCAGCACCGTCCGACGCAACGTCAGATACAGGAACGGCAGTGCCGTTCACCGACAACGCCAGCGAAATATGCTTCGAATCCGCGTTCACCTGATTCTCGTTTATGGCCTCACGTGCAACCTGCAATACGGACAACCGCTGCGCATTCAGCATCGCGGTCGTATTCTGCGCCTTTTGCAGGTCGATAAGACGGTGGACCAACTCAGTCAAACGAGTGGACTCCTTGGAAATACGACCTGCGAAATACCGCACCGCATCCGGATCGTCGGCGGCGGATTCGATCGTTTCGGCAAGCAACGAAATCGCACCGGCCGGAGTCTTCAATTCGTGAGAGACGTTCGTGACGAAATCACGACGCATGATCTCGAAGCGATGCTGTTCGCTCATATCGGAAAGGAAAATCGCAAAACGGTCGTCGGCGATCTGGCCGATGCGCACATGCAGATACAACGTGTCCGCGGGAAGCGATGTTCCGGCTTCTATGCCGCGACCTCCGGTATTGTTCGCGGCCGTACGCGCAGAACGGTCAAGAGGAATCGCAAGCTCACGTTCGCGCACGACGCTGTCGGTGGACACCAATCGCAGAATGTCCCGAATTTCGGCGACCGTCATAGCATCGTCCTCGATCAGGTCGAACCGTTGGACATCGGGGGACGCGTATTTCACGGCAGCGAGCGAGTCGACGACGATCAACGCTTCCGGCATGACTGCGACCAGCTGGTGTTCGGTGGATTTCACCGGCACGTCGGCCCCGAACAGCGAAACATTGCCGCCTGTCGCATCATCCGTCACTCCGGCACCTTGTTCCACTACGGAACGTCCGGAGGCACGCCCGATGAGGAAGGCAATCACCGCCACGGCAACCACTACGATCAGCGCCGCGAAAACCTGCCACATCGTCATGCGTTCACCTTCCGATAATCTGTTCTTTCTCAACAGTAACGGTTCTCAGGTGGGGTTTGCGCACGTGACCCCTTGATGACATCGTAAGTTCTCCTGCCGTTCACCTTCGAGAAAGGGCATCTCATCATTCGAGATGCCCTATCGTGGTTCGCTACATGCGCTTGACGATGTTCACCGCAAGTTTCGCCGCGGTATCCGCGTATTCGGAAATGTCGAATCCCTTGAACTCCACGTAATCCGTGTCGGCGTTGTCGCTCAACGCGCGGATCACCAGCACCGGAATGTCGTTGCGGGCCGCGATATGGGCCACCGCAGCGCCTTCCATCTCAACGGCGTCGGCGCCGGTCTCGCGGATCACCTGCTCCACCTTGGCCGGATCGTCCACGAAATAATTGCCGGTAGCGATGATGCCGACGATATGGTTGATTCCCATATCGGTCAGCGCGGCACCGGCCAAGCCCAGCAGACGTTCGTCGGAATGGAATTCCTCGACGGGAACGTCCGCGGTGCCGGGCTTCCACTGGCCCACGAGACGCATGTCCGTGTCAAGATAGCGCAGCGTGCCGCCGAGCACCACATCGTTGATATGCAGGTTCTTGTTGAGATTTCCCGCGATTCCGGAGAAGATGATGGCCTGCGGATGGTCCATGTCGATCAGATGCTGCGTGGTCGCGGAGATGTTCACCGTGCCCATGCCGCCGACCGTCGCCACGATATTGAGCTGGGTGCCGTTGTCGGTTTCGATCGTGCCGCGGGTCACAGTAACGCCGGCCTCGTCGGTTGCGTTGACATCGTTCAAAGACGCGGCGATATGCGCGATCTCCTCATCCATGGCGCTGATGATGGCGATTGTGGTCATGGAGTGTTCCTTTCCTTATAGGTCTGCAAATATGGTCCCGCAAATACGGGGTTTGCAAATACGGTCCCGTGGATTACCGTATCGGTCATTTCCAGCGGCGGGTGGCGACGGCCTGCGCCAGCTCGCGCAGCAGCTGTTCGGTGGTGTTCCAGCTCAGGCATTTGTCGGTGATCGACTTGCCATACTCAAGCTCGCTCAGCGGAGCCGCCTTCTGGTTTCCACCCTCGATGAAGCTTTCCATCATGATGCCGGTGATGCCTTCTTCGCCTTGCGCTATGCGCTGTGCGATGTTGCGCACCACTTCGGCCTGCCTGTGCTCGTCTTTGCCGGAGTTGCCGTGCGAGCAGTCGACCACGACTCCATGGGCGGCGGCGGAATCGGCCGGCATCGTATTGCGGATGCGTTCCATGGCATGGGCGATGGATTGCTCGTCATAATTCGGTCCGTTACTGGACCCGCGCAACACCACATGGCAGTCGGGATTGCCAAGCGTTTTAACCACGGCCGCGCGGCCCTTGTGGTCGATGCCGAAGAACGTATGCT
>CAVEVJ010000187.1:0-3185 GCA_963619075.1 Acidaminococcaceae bacterium | reverse complement strand
GCTCCACGCCATCGAAGAACGTCGTGCCATGGGCGTCCGCATACGAAGCGATCAACCCCTCGGCGCGCGCGCCCAAACCACGCTTCGGCACATTGAGGATACGCCGCATGTTCACGTTGTCCGCAGGATTCACGATCGCCTGCAGATATGCGAGCGCATCCTTGACTTCCCTGCGTTCGTAGAACTTGGTTCCACCGACCAGCTGATATGGCAAATCGGCCTTGATCAGCGCTTCCTCCAGAGAGCGCGACTGCGCATTGGCTCGATACATGATCGCGATGTCGCGGTATGCCACCGATTCCTCACTGTGGATACGGCTGATCTCGTTCGCGATCCATCCGGCCTCCTGTTGCGCATTGTCCGCGGCATAGCCGACGATTTTGTCTCCCGCGCCGAGTGCGGTCCACAGCTTTTTCGGTTTGCGGTTCTCGTTCTTCGCGATCACCGCATTCGCCGCATCCAGAATCGTCTGTGTGGAACGATAGTTTTGCTCAAGCATGATGGTCTTCGCGTTCGGGAAATCCTTTTCGAAATCCTGGATATTGCGAATATCCGCGCCACGGAACGCGTAGATGGACTGGTCGGAATCGCCGACGACGGTGATCCACGACGGACCGACCTTGCCCGCACCCCTCATTCTCGGATCGGGTTCCTCGCCCGAATCGATGCCGCTCAACTCGCGTACCAGCACGTACTGCGCATGATTCGTGTCCTGGTATTCGTCGACGAAAATGTAACGGAACCTGTGTCGGTAATACTCGGCCACCTGCGGGCAACGCTGGAACAGTTCCACCGTACGCATGATCAGATCATCGAAATCGACGGCGTTCGCCATGGCCAGACGATGCTGGTATTCGGCATACATCACGGCGACCAGTTCCTCGACGTCGCCGTCCGTGACCCTGTAGCCGCGAACACCAGGCTGATAATCGCAGTTCACGGCCTTCAGCTGGTCCCTCCAGCCAGTCAACGCGTTCTTGCAATCGGAGATTCTACCGAGGATCATACGCGGCGTATACCGCTTCATATCAACGTTCAGATCGGCGCCGATGAGTTTGAGCAGGCGTTCGCAGTCGGCTGTGTCGTATATGGAGAAGCCTGATTTGAGGCCGATCTGGTCGCCGTCTCTTCTCAGGATGCGTACGCAGGCGGAGTGGAAGGTGGAGATCCACATGCGTTCGGCTTCCGGACCTACGAGCGCGGCGAGTCGTTCCTTCATTTCCGCCGCGGCCTTGTTGGTGAAGGTGATGGCGAGGATGCTGCTGGCCCAGAAACCATGCGCCAAGAGCCATGCGATACGTCGGGTCAGCACGCGTGTTTTGCCCGAGCCCGCGCCTGCGCCGATGAGCAATGCCTGTCCGTAATATTTGACCGCTTCCTTCTGCTGCGGATTGAGATCCTCGATCAGACTTTGCGGGTCGCATAAAACCGGTCCCATGTTCTGCTCCACTGGTTCCTCTTTCCTGCACAATGAGAAGTCATTCGTTCGCGAAGTTTATGTTTACCATACGCGCCGGTCAGTATTCATGTACCCGGTCAATCGAAAAGCGTACGCTGATTCCTATGTGGCTTTGCGAACATCAATTCATTGCAGCCTTCGCAAGGCATATCGATTAAGGAGATTCATGAAGGAACTCGAAGAGCGCATCAAGACCCAGGGCATCGTCAGCGTGGGTAATGTGCTTAAAGTGGATGCGTTTCTTAACCAGCAGTGCGATGTTGCGTTGTATGACCGTATGGGCGCGGCTTGGGCCGAACACTTCCAAGGCAAGCCGATCAATAAGATCCTGACCATCGAGGCTTCGGGCATAGGCATGGCTTGTGTGGCGGCGCGGCATTTCGGCAACGTGCCGGTGGTGTTCGCCAAGAAGACGCAGTCCATCAATCTTGATGGCGATCAGTATGTCACCACCGTGTATTCCTATACCAAGCAGAAAACGTATCCGATCATCGTCTCCAAGCGTTTCCTCAACGAAGGCGACCATGTGTTGATCATTGACGATTTTCTTGCCAATGGCAAGGCGCTTCGTGGTCTGATCGAACTATGCGATACCGCCGGCGCTGTGGTGGATGGCATCGGCATCGCCGTGGAAAAGGGTTTCCAGGGCGGTGGCGACGAACTGCGTGGCGAGGGTTATGACATTGATTCTCTGGCGATTGTGGAATCAATGGATTGTGAGGCCGGAACGATCGAGTTCCGCGACTGATCTGGTTTCACGCTGAAGTCGAATATACGAAGGAGCCGCTTCCTTTGATCCGTTGGCTGATTTCTTCAGCTTCGCGATCGAAGGAAGCGGCTCCGTGTTTTCGAACGGAATCACTTGTCGCGATTACCGTTCAGATCGTTCTCACTTAGAGAAGACGTTGCCGTAGGAGTCTTCGCCGGCTTCCGCGATGGCCGCGGACTTGCGGGCGATTGCCAGCTCCTCGTTGGTCGGGATGACGCAGATGGTGATTGCGGAGTCCGGAGTGGAGATGATGCGCGGTTCCTTGGAACGGGTCGCGTTCTTCTCCTCGTCCAGCTTGACGCCGAACGGAGCGAGCTTGTCGCACACTTCCTTACGCACGATGTCGTCGTTCTCGCCAACGCCTGCGGTGAAGGTGATCACGTCGACGCCGCCCATCTGGGCGGTGTAGTTGCCGATGTAGCCGACGATGCGGTGCACATAGACATCGAGGGCCAGCTTGGCGTCCTCGTTGCCTTCGGCGATCAGGCGATGCACTTCACGCAGATCGCCGTAGCCGGTCATGCCCATCATGCCGGAGCGCTTGTTGAACAGGGCATCCAGCTCGTCCACGTTCATGTGGGCGTTGCGGATCAGGTGGAAGACCACTGCCGGGTCGATGTCGCCGGTACGGCCGCCCATCATGAGGCCTTCCAGCGGGGTCAGGCCCATGGAGGTCTCAACCGGCTTGCCGGAGACTTCGGCGGAAGCGGAAGCGCCGTTGCCCACGTGCAGAACGATCTGCTTGAGGCCTTCGGCCGGCTTGCCGACGACGGACGGAACCACGGAGGAGATGAACTCGTGGGAGGTGCCGTGGGCGCCGTAACGACGGATGTGGTACTGCTCGGCGATCTCCTTGTTCAGTGCGTAGGTGCTGGCGGCCTTCGGCAGCTGGAAGAAGAAGGAGGAATCGAACACGAAGATCTGCGGAACGTCCGGCAGCAGAGCGCGCATGACTTC
>CAVEVJ010000186.1:0-4602 GCA_963619075.1 Acidaminococcaceae bacterium | reverse complement strand
CTGCCGGATGGTTTTGAAACCGTCGGCGCAAGGGCGTTCAAGGGAAGCTCCTTCGTAACGATCAACATCGGCGGGACCAAAACCATTGGCGACGAGGCCTTCGCAGTGCTGTTCACCATTACCGATCTTAATCTGCGTGCCGATCTCAATCGACTGGAAAGCATTGGATCCAAGGCTTTTGAAACCCATTCGCGAGACGTAGAGTGGGATGGTGAGATGGGCCATGTCGACGCCAATACGATTCAGGAGCTCGTACTGCCGAATTCGTTGAAGACAATGGCTTCGGATGCGTTTGCAGAGCTTGAGTTCCTTGAAAAACTGACCATCGGTTCCTCCTTGACCAGCGATTTGACCGACTTGCTGGCCAAGGCGAACAAGCTTGCCGGCAACGTTTTCGTGAACGACGGAAGCTCCACGTATTCGGTGGCGCGGCAGACCAAGGACGATGGCAGCGAAGGCATGGCGTTGTATTACACGGACGGCGACGGCAACAGGAAGATCGCCTATTCCTACAATTGGACGGAAATCGAGCCTACGCCGGAACCGGAGCCTACCCCGGAACCGACTCCTGCGCCGACCCCGGATTCCGGCAAATCCGACTCCGATAAGTCGGGTTCCGGTTCGTCCGGCAAGTCGTCGGCATCCGGCAAGCAGAATTCCGCTCAGACCGCACGGACCGGCAGCGATGTCGCATTCGTTGCCGTTCTCGCGATCGTGCTGCTCGGCGGATCCGTGGCGATTATGACTCGCCGTAGGCATGTTGCCGACGATTGCTGACAAGGTTTACTTTCGTTGCCATAAGATGGTGGTGCATAGGATTTCTGCGAAAGAAGAGTGAGCATGGTCACTGCTACCGGTCCGGCACCTGGTTCTGAAATGACGACAACCATATCCGGCGCGGAGAATCGAACCACTTCCGGCGTGTTGAACGTGGCTTCGGTTTTCGCGTCGCATATGGTGCTGCAACGCAATAAGCCGATTGCGGTGTTCGGCGCGTTGACCGCGGATTGCGCAGGTATGGAGGTCTCGGCCGAAATTCGCGACATTGACGGTTCCGACATCGCCAAGGCCCATGCATATGCCGCGCAGGAGCCGAAAGACGGCTTCGCGAGCTGGCATATCATGCTGCCGGCCCAGCAGGAGGGCGGGCCGTATACGCTTCGCGTCACCGCCGGAAACGACTGGATCGAATACCATGACGTGCTCATCGGCGAAGTGTGGCTGGCCAGCGGCCAAAGCAACATGGAGTTGGAGCTGCGCAATAGCGAGAATGCGGAGGAGGTTCTGGACAACTGCGCCGATCCGCTGTTGCGCTTCTACAACGTGCCGAAAACCGGCGTGATCAACCGCGATGCGGAAAACGCGGCCGGCTGGGTGGAATCATCGCCGGAAAACAGCGGATCCATGAGCGCGGTCGCCTACTATTTCGCGCACAAACTACGCGAAGAACTCGATCCGGACCTTCCGATCGGCATTATCGACTGCTATATCGGCGGTACGTCGATCAGTTGTTGGATGAGCGAGAACGCGCTGGAATCCGGCGAGGCCGGGCGCGGGTATTTGGAGCGCTTCAACAAGGCGATCGAAGGCAAGACCACAGCCCAGTTCGAGCTGGAAATGACACAGTGGGAGCATAGCGTTGACGCATGGAACGCCAATATCGAGGCCGCGCGTCAGGCGGACCCTGATATTACATGGGAGACTTTGAGCCAGCAGTACGGCGAATGCCCGTGGCCGCCGCCGATGACGCCGACCTCGCAGTGGAGGCCATCCGGCCCGTTCCATGCCATGCTGGAACGCGTCACGCCGTATTCCCTTGCCGGATTCCTCTGGTATCAGGGCGAGGAAGACGAGAAGTACTGCGATTCCTACCGTGAGATGCTGGGTATGCTGATCGGCGAGTGGCGTGCCATGTGGAGCAGCAACCTTCCGTTCCTCATCGTGCAACTGCCGCAGTACGGCGATCGCGCCAGCGCCGATATGCCCGACCCGATGCTGTGGCCCACGCTGCGTGAGGCCCAATGGGACGCCTCGCAGACCATCGACAACGTGTATGCCATCTGCACGATCGACTGCGGTGAGTTCGACAACATCCATCCGGTCGACAAGCGCACCCCCGGCGAGCGTCTTGGCGAATGCGCGCTCCGCCACGTGTACGGGCTTGAGGACGTTCCCGTGCACGGTCCGACCGTACTGGGCTTCCGTGTTGGTGATGACGGCCGCGTGCGCCTGTTCTTCCGATACGCGCACGGTCTGCATTTCGAAGGCACGACGCCCGGCTGCTACGACGACGAGTTCGTACGCGATCTTCCCTTATTGGTGCGTCTGCCGGATCGTTCCGGTTTCGAGCTGGCCGGCAGCGATGGCGTGTTCCATCCGGCCACGGCCGCGATTTTCGTGGATTGCGATATCGACGATCTGGTCAATTCGAGGATCAACGTCGTCGATTACAACGCCACGGAATTCGGCATTCCGATCAACAGCCGCAGCATCGGCACGATCACGCTGGCTTCTCCGGAAGTGCCGAAGCCGGTTTCGTTGCGCTATGCGTGGCGAAGCTGGGGATCGGCCCCGCTGTTCAACTGCGATGATCTTCCCGCGCAGCCGTTCCGTCTGGACCTGACCTCTCGTGAGGATTAGACGAGGCTGGTTTTGGCATGGGCGTCCTTTAAAATGGCAGTGTCTTAACCGCTTCAGGAAAGGATGTGCAATGGAGAACACATTTCCGAAGGATTTCGTTTTCGGCACGGCCACGGCATCCTATCAGATCGAGGGCGCGGTCAATGAGGATGGCCGTTGCCCCTCGATCTGGGACACGTTCAGTCATACTCCGGGAGCCACTTTCGCGGGCGATACCGGAGATGTGGCCACCGATTCGTACCACCGTTGGCGCGAGGACATCGCGCTGCTCAAGGATCTGGGCGTGGACGCCTACCGCTTCTCGATCGCCATGCCCCGCATCATGCCGGCTCCGAACGGCATCCCGAACGCCAAGGGGCTCGACTTCTACGAACGCGTCGTCGACACCTTGCTTGAGAACGGCATCAAGCCGGTCGTCACGCTCTACCATTGGGATCTGCCGCAGTATCTGGAGGATGCCGGCGGCTGGCTCAACCGTGTGACATCCTATGCGTTGGGCGACTACGCGGCCGTGGTGGCCCAGCGGCTTGGAGACCGCGTCGACACCTGGACCACATTGAACGAGCCGTGGTGCGCCTCATACCTGAGCTACGGCGCGAAGGAACAGGCTCCGGGACTGGGCCTCGGCCCGGGCGCGTTCCCCGCGGTGCACCACCTGAATCTCGCCCACGGCCTGATGGCGCAGGCGGTGCGCGGCGTGGTCGGAGACAAATCGAAGTATTCCGTCACGCTGAACATGCCGTTCAATCGCGGCGACGCCGACGCATGCCATCGTCTCGACCTGATCGCCAACCGCGCCTTCCTCGACCCGATGCTGCGCGGCCGTTACCCCGACGAGCTGTTCGCCATCACCAAGGGCATCTGCGACTGGAGCTTCATCCAGCCGGGCGACCTTGAGAACGCGCATCAGCCGATCGATGTGCTGGGCGTCAACTACTATTCCACCAATCGCGTGGCCATGAGCGACCGTCCGCAGTTCCCGCAGGAGACCGGCCCGTCCACATGCCCCGGCGCTTCCGACATCGATTGGCTGCCGACCGACGGCCCGCACACCGACATGGGCTGGAACATCGATCCGCAGGGCCTGTACGACACGTTGATGCGCGTGCATGACCGCTATCCGGAGGTCGATCTGGCCGTCACCGAGAACGGCATGGCCTGCAAGGACCGGCTGGTTGTGAACGAGGACGGCTCCAAGGCGGTGCATGACGCCGATCGCATCGACTACCTTGAGCGGCATTTCGAGGCCGCGAAGCGCGCGATGGACGACGGCGTGCCGCTGACCGGCTATTTCGTGTGGTCGCTGCTTGACAATTTCGAATGGTATTTCGGCTATGCCAAGCGATTCGGCATCACCTACGTCGATTACGACACCCAGGAGCGCATCAAGAAGGACAGCTTCCTGTGGTACCGCGATTTCATCGCATCGCGTAGCTGAGAAGGCCGGTATCGCAGGCTTTCGTCGATAACGACGAAGAGCTTAAGCGCTTAACGACACTCTGGTAAAAATAATTACCGAAAAATCGTCGGTGTTTATTTCCCGAGTGTCGTTTTTTGTTGCAGAGAACATTAAAAGTCTGTATTTCCAATATATTTCGCATGGTATGCAGGTGTGCGCGAGCAACGAAATCGTATGTATAACGGTGTTGGTGACGTGACTTACGCAACTTAAGCGCTTGACAAACTTAAGGGGTTCAGTTAATGTGGTTAACACCAATCATCAAAGGCAGGCAGAGAGGCCTGAGATGAACGGCATCACCAACGAAGAATCGGTGCCGAAACCTCGTCGGTGATGAACAGTGATTCATAAGGAAGGATCAGAAGATGAATCTCAAGAAGATCGCAGCGGCCGGCGTCGCAGCCGTCTGCGCGGTGAGCATGGCGGCCTGCGGTGGCAGCAGCTCCGGCGAAGTCACGGATCTGACTTACGACCAGATCAAGCTTGGCGAGACCGGCACTGAC
>CAVEVJ010000185.1:0-26368 GCA_963619075.1 Acidaminococcaceae bacterium | reverse complement strand
TGTCGAGAAAGGGAATTCCGTGGCCAATACGACAACAGACCCTCTCGAACAGGCACGTGGAGTATGGTCGGACGCGCTGGCTCTCCTTCATCAGAACCCCTCCCTTTCGGTACGAGATAAAAGCTGGCTGGAAAACGTGACCCCCGAAGGCATCTGGGGGCCGACGATTGTATTGTGCGTACCCAGCGCGGCGGCACAACAGACTTTGCAGAACGAATTGAACCAGCCGCTGATGGACGCCCTTCGCGAGGCTGCGGAGCAGGACATCTTCCCTGCGTTCAAAATCGTGGAAGCCCCCAAGCCAACCGAACAACCGGTCGAGGAGTATCCGGTCTTCTCCCCCGCACCAGCAGCCAAGGAAACCACCCAGGGGCAACTCCCCATCCCCACCTCCATGCCTCCGGAAAAGCCGGAGAAATTTCACAGCGGCCAGAACAGGCCGCTGCTTGATCCGAAGACCCATCTGAACAAAAACGCCACCTTCGACACCTTCGTTCCAGGTGATTCCAATCGTTTTGCCCGTACCGTGGCGCTTGCCGTGGCGGAGGGATCCGGCCATGATTTCAATCCGTTGTGTATTTACGGCGGTTCCGGTCTTGGCAAGACCCACTTGTTGAACGCCATCGGCAATTACGCCTTGGTCAAGGACCCCAATCTGAAGGTCCGCTATGTGACCAGCGAGGAATTCACGAACGAATTCATCGAAGCGCTGGGAGACACCAACCAAAGTTCCGGCCAGATCAAGGAATTCAACCGCCGATATCGAGAAGTGGATGTGCTGCTCATCGACGATATTCAGTTCCTGAGCGGCAAGGACGCCACCCTTGAGCAGTTCTTCCATACGTTCAATACCCTGCATCAGGCGAACAAGCGCATCGTGATCGCTTCCGATGTGCCGCCGAAGGACCTGCAGGGATTCAACGAACGCCTGATCTCACGCTTCGAGTCCGGTCTTACTGTTGACGTCAAACCGCCGGATCTCGAGACCAGAATCGCGATTCTTCGCATGATCGCAACGATGAACGGATCCAATATTCCGCCGGATGTGCTCAATCTCATCGCGGAACGGTTCACTGAGAACATTCGAGAGCTTGAAGGCGCGTTGAATCGAGTGACGGCCATGGCCTCGCTCAGCAACCAGCCGGTCAGCCGCGCCCTGGCGGAGCATACGCTGCAGGATTTCTTCACTTCGGACGTGGAGATCAAGCCGGCCGACATCATCAGCCAGGTCGCGAAGTACTTCTATGTGACGTTCGACGACATCGTAGGACGTTCGCGCACCAAGAAAATCGCGCTGGCACGTCAGATAGCCATGTATCTGGTGAGGGAACTGACCAGCATGAGCCTGAACGACATCGGTCTCGTATTTGGCGGCAAGGATCACACCACGGTGATGCACGCCTATACCCGGATCAACGACGAGATGCAGGAGAAGCAGGAGATCTATAACTACGTTATGGAGCTCACTGTGCAGCTGAAGCAGCATTCCGGCGAAAAGTAGTCTATTTCTGCGCTTTCATGAAGCATAGGAAAATCTTTCCTCAGTTTTGGTAACGAAATTTACCGGCAGTTTTACTTGCGATTGTGACACGCCGTTTTGTGGACTGTTTTCCGAAAAGTTATCCACAAGGTTATTCGCATTCTGGGAAAAGGTCTGTGGAAAAACCGTTGAAAACGGCAGGTTAACCGGTGCATGAATTGTGGACTATTCACACGTAAATGTGGATAACTTTTTCGCGGCCGATGGCCTGTGGATAACTCTCAAGGTTGTCCACATTCCATCCAGAAGTTATCCACATATGAGCGCGGTGATCGAAGCCTTGCGAAATGTGGGGTTTCAGCACTTACCCACATTATCCACAGGGCTTATTATTACGAATGTAGTTTGTTTGGAGAAATCATCGTCATAATAGCAAGTTGGGGAATTCCCCACGCTTCGGCAAACCCTGCCTCAGAAGATAGAATGACTGTTGAATCCAACGAAACGAGGAATACGTCATGAAAGTCGAAGTCAACTCCCAAGCTCTCGCCGACGCAGTAGCCTGGACCACCCGCGTAATAGACGCACGTCCCGCTACCCCTATTTTGGCAGGCATTCGATTGGAAGCTGTGGATGGCACTCTGCAACTTTCCGCCTTCAACTACGCTATTTCCGCACGTCACCACATTGAAGCCGGCGTCGACGAAGCCGGTGCCGTTCTGGTCCTCGGCAAACTGCTCACGGATATCACCAAATCCCTGCCGGCTGCGAAGACCTACCTTTCCACGGAAGGGTCCACGTTGACCATCACATCCGGCAAATCCACCTTCTCCATGCAGCTTATGCCGGAGACCGAGTATCCGGATCTTCCCGTCGTCCCAGCGAAGCTCGGGCAGGTGGATTCCCCTACTTTCGTTCAGGCGGTCAATCAAGCGTCCGTCGCCGTCAGCCGTGAGGAAAACCGTCCTGTGCTGACCGGTATCCGCGTGCAGTTCCAGGGTGACAAGGTGATCATGAGTTCCACGGATCGCTTCCGCCTCTCCCGTTCCAGCTTCACCTGGTCTCCGGAAAACACCGACATCAACACCACCGCTCTGGTCCGCGGTTCGCTGTTGCGTGATGTGGCTCGTTCCCTTGACGAGCATCAGAACATGGTTGTGGACTTCGACCCGGAGCATCCTTCCCTGCTGGGCTTCGAAAATGCGGGACGAATTTCCACATCGCAGCTCATCGATGGGGAATTCCCCGCCGTCGATCGCCTGTATGCGGACGAATATCCGATTCATGCGGTACTCAACAAGCAGGATTTGATCAGCGCCATCAAGCGCGTTTCCCTAGTTGCGGAACGCAACGCGCCGATCCGCATGATGTTCGAAGGCCAAGAGCTTACGCTGTCGGCCGGAACCGCCGATGAAGCCCATGCGAAGGAAGTGCTCGACATCGACATGGATGGCGAAGACATCACCGTGGCCTTCAACCCGACCTATCTGATCGAAGGCCTGAGCGCCATCAGCGAACCGTTCGTCCGCATGAAGATGACCACCGCCGTCAAGCCGGTGGAATTCAACGGCCAGCAGGAGTCGGATTCCGACGAATCCATGGACTACCGCTACCTGCTCGTTCCGATGCGTTTCAATAGCTGACCATCCATATCAATACAGGGCTGAACGCGCCGAAACAGGTTCGTTCAGCCCTCATGTCTACACAAGGAACCCATGCATATCTCCCGACTCGCGCTTGACCACTACCGTTCCTGGGAACGGTGCGTGCTCGATCTGAAGCCGGGCGTCAACATTCTGCAAGGTTCCAACGGTCTCGGCAAAACCAATATCGTGGAAGCGGTGGAAGTGCTGTCCACCGGATCCAGCCACCGTACGTCGTCCTCACTTCCGCTCATAGAACAAGGCTTCAGTTCGGCCGTAATACGCGCCAATGTGGAAGATGGGGAGAACCGTCATTCCTACGAAGCCACCATTGTCGCCAGAGGCGCCAACAGAGCGCGAATCGACGGCGGAAAATCCCAATATATGAGGGACCTCATCGGTTTGGTTCCCTCAGTCTCCTTCACACCGGAAGATCAAAGGCTCATATCGGCCGATCCTGCGGGACGACGCAACTTCATCAACCAGGCCGCGTCTCTGCTGCTCCCCCACTACGCGCAGTCGTTGCAGCAGTTCACACATATCGGCAAACAACGTGCCGCACTACTCAAGCAGCTTTCCGACGACACCACGCAATCGCAATACGGCCAGCAGAGCATATT
Source organism: Acidaminococcaceae bacterium (assembly GCA_963619075.1). GTDB lineage: Bacteria > Actinomycetota > Actinomycetes > Actinomycetales > Bifidobacteriaceae > Bifidobacterium. The sequence goes on along the minus strand of CAVEVJ010000185.1, from coordinate 22,625 downwards.
GAGCGGATTGGAAGCATGGACCGGGCAGTTCATCGACCTGGGAATACAGCTGACGCGTGCGCGCGACGAAATAATCGCACGCCTGGCAACTCCATTTGAACGTATGTATGAGGCGTTGGCCGGACCTGGGCAACAGGCGGCGCTCGCCTATGAGCCGTCGTTCGACGAAGTGATGCTGTACGACGATCCCGCTGCGCAGATCAGCCTCCACTTCCAACGAATCTATCCGGGGGAAGTGGCCCGCGGACAGAATCTGATAGGCCCGCATCGAGATGATCTCGACATACGGCTCAACGGCATGCCCGCCCGTGAATTCGCATCCAACGGCGAGATGTGGACGATGGCATTGGCTCTGAAGATGGCGTTGTACGAAACGGTTTCAGCCGAACGCGGCAGCAAGCCGATCGTGATTCTCGACGATGTCTTCGCACAGCTCGACGAATCCCGCCGCGGTCAGATTCTCGATTTCGCCTATGCGCAGGATCAGGTGCTGATCACCGTCGCCGCAGCCAGCGATATTCCGCATGCCGATGCGACGACAATCGATGTTGCCTCATTGCGTGAGCGGTCCGCCATCGACGTAGGCGATGATTTGACGGCGATGATGGAGCAACTTGCGTCGGAGCGCGCCGTATCGAGGAAAGGCGAACACTGATGCCGAATCCGCCGATTTGTGAGACTTTGAATCTCGACCAGCGCAAGCTGCCGGCCGAGGTGTTCGAACGCATCAGCAAGCGTGCGGGACGGTACAAGGAACGTGAGGAACGAGCGCGCAAAGCTTGGGAGAGTTTTGGAAAGCCGGGGCGTGATCCACAGGATATGGGCAGCCTGTTCGCGTCGATCGCGACGCAGGGCAATTGGACCGCGCATCTGAAGATCGCGCAGATGCAGAACCACTGGGATCAGGTGGTGGGAATGGAGAACGCGTTGCACTCCTACCCCGTCGATTTGAGGGACGGCGTGTTGACGATTCGTTGCGACAGTCCGGCATGGACCACCACGATGACCTACATGATTCCATTGCTGACCGATACGATTCGTAAGAAGCTCGAAGGTCTGACCATCAACGAGGTTCGCGTGACGGGGCCGCGGCAGCAGGGATTCAGCCGTGGGCGAATGAGGGGACGACGAACCCGATACTGAATTCCACTGAGGTTCTTCTGAAACCACGTTTCCCATGATTCTCTCGAGATGGGCATGATGATGCATGATGCCGCTGGTACCTCATGAATAAAAATGAGCGAAACCTGTGAAAAAGCTTGATTTTCAAGGGTAAACTTCTCTGGCGCGCTGTCCCTCTGCATGAGTAAGATATCAAGCAGTGTATGTAAACGCCTAGAAGGGGCCTTTATTTGCGTTCTAGGTGGTATCGCCTATGCAAATGACCTTCGTTGGCGGGAAAAACGCAGGAAGGAAACTCTGTGGCAGACCTTGATGTGGATTCGCTGAACGAATCAGCTGAAAACACGCAGGAAGATCAGAACCAAAACGGCCAGCTCGAAGAGGGAGTGCAGCTCGACGATACCTTATCGCCGGAGCATTACGACGCCTCCGATCTGAAGGTTTTGGAAGGACTTGAGGCGGTTCGCATCCGCCCGGGCATGTATATCGGTTCCACCGGTCCGAGGGGCCTGCATCATCTGGTGTATGAGATCGTCGACAATTCCGTCGATGAGGCTCTGGCCGGATATGCATCGCATATCGAAGTGACGATCCTGCCGGACGGCGGAGTTCGTGTGGTAGACGATGGCCGAGGCATTCCGGTTGACGAAGTGCCTGGCGAAGGCGTCTCCGGCGTGGAGACCGTGATGACCAAGCTGCATGCCGGCGGCAAGTTCGGTGGCGGCGGTTACGCGGTTTCCGGCGGCCTGCACGGCGTGGGCATCTCCGTGGTCAACGCGCTTTCCACCCGAGTGGACATCGAAGTGCGCAGGCAGGGATTCCACTGGACCCAGACGTATATCAACCAGAAGCCAACCTCACGTCTGATTAAGGGCGAACCGATGGGCGAGGAAGAGTCCACCGGAACCTCCGTGACCTTCTGGGCTGACGGCGCGATCTTCGAAACCACCACATACGATTTCGAGACCCTGCGTAACCGTTTCCAGCAGATGGCGTTCCTGAACAAGGGGCTGAAGATCTCCCTGACCGATCTGCGCGAGCCGGACCAGGCTGGAGAGGAAGTCGCCGGCGAAGAGAACGAAAACAGGCATCAGACCGTCACCTACCAATACAAGGACGGCATCAAGGACTATGTGGACTATCTGGTGAAGTCCCGCAAGTCCACTCCGGTCGAACCGGACGTCATCGATTTCGAGGCGGAAGACCTGAAAATCGGTATTTCCGCGGAAATCGCCATGCAGTGGACGACCGCATACTCCGAAGCGGTGCACACCTTCGCGAACACCATTTCGACCACCGAAGGCGGTACCCACGAGGAAGGCTTCCGCGCAGCGCTGACGTCTCTGGTGAACCGTTACGCCCGTGAGAAGAACATCCTCAAAGACAAAGACGAGAACCTTTCCGGCGATGACGTGCGCGAAGGTCTGACCGCGGTGATTTCGGTCAAACTCACCAACCCGCAGTTCGAAGGCCAGACCAAGACCAAGCTCGGCAATTCCGAGGCGAAGACCTTCGTACAGCGCGTGATGACCGAAAAGCTTGGCGACTGGTTCGATTCCCACCCGAGCGAGGCCAAGAACATCATCCAGAAGGCCATCGAGGCCTCCAGGGCGCGTCTCGCGGCCAAAAAGGCACGTGAGAACACTCGCCGCAAGTCGATCTTCGAGTCGGCCGGTATGCCGGACAAGCTCAAGGACTGCCAGTCCAACAATCCGGAGGAGTGCGAGCTGTTCATCGTGGAGGGTGATTCCGCAGGCGGCTCCGCCATTCAGGGACGCAACCCGATCACGCAGGCGATTTTGCCGCTTCGAGGAAAGATCCTCAACACCGAGCGCGCGAGCCTGGACCGCATGATGAAGTCCGAAACCATCGAATCGCTGATCACTGCGGTCGGTGGCGGATACGGCGAGGAATTCAACCTCGACAAGGTGCGCTACCACAAGGTGATCATCATGGCCGATGCGGACGTCGACGGCGCGCATATCGCCACACTGAACCTGACGCTGTTCTTCCGCTACATGAGGCCGATGATCACGGCCGGCTATGTGTATGTGGCCATGCCGCCGCTGTACCGACTGAAGTGGACCAAGGGCGCGCACGACTTCGTGTATACCGACGCCGAACGCGATCGCGTGCTCGCCGAAGGAAAGGCGGCCGGACGCCAGCTGCCCAAGGGTGAGGGCATCCAGCGTTACAAGGGTCTGGGCGAGATGAGCTATCAGGAGCTGTGGGAGACGACCATGGACCCCGACCACCGCATTCTCAAGCAGGTGCAGATCGAAGACGCGGCCGCGGCCGACGAGACCTTCTCCATGCTGATGGGCGACGAGGTCGAGCCTCGTCGTCTGTTCATCCAGCGCAACGCGCGCAACGTCAGCTGGATCGACGCGTAACGCGATTCCCGACAGGAACACAGGGAAGAAAACGTAAAAAGGGAGAGGCAGGCAATGCCTCTCCCGGTCAGTCGGACGACTGACGGCTCTTTTCGAAGAGGAGAGCAAAGCTACGGAGGAAATGTGGCAGACGAAAACAACAGCAACGAAGACGGCCAGTTCGTGCCCGACGGTTCCATGGAACCGTTGAGCCCGCAGGAGGCCGACAACACCGATTACGGCCTGATGGTGGGCGAGCGTATCCAGAAAAAGGATCTGCAGCAGGAAATGCGTGATTCTTACCTGGCATACGCCATGTCCGTGATCGTGGACCGTGCCCTTCCGGACGTTCGCGACGGCATGAAGCCGGTGCATCGTCGTGTGATTTACGCGATGTACGATGGCGGATACCGACCGGATCGCGGTTATTCCAAGTGCGCCCGCGTGGTCGGCGAAGTCATGGGTAAGTACCATCCTCACGGCGATTCCGCCATCTACGACACGTTGGTGCGTATGGCGCAGTCCTGGTCCATGAGGTACACGCTCGTGGACGGTCAGGGTAACTTCGGTTCCCCCGGCGACGATCCCGCCGCCGCAATGCGTTACACCGAATGCCGCATGGCGCCGCTGGCCATGGAAATGGTCCGCGACATCGACAAGGACACCGTCGATTTCCTGCCGAACTACGACGGCAAGACGCAGGAACCGACCGTGCTGCCCGCGCGGTTCCCAAGCCTGCTGTGCAATGGTTCTTCCGGCATCGCAGTCGGTATGGCCACCAACATTCCTCCGCACAACATGCGTGAGGTCGCCGAAGGCGTACATTGGGCGCTCGATCATCCGGAGGCCAGTCGTGAAGAGCTGCTCGATAATCTGATCCGCATCATCAAGGGACCCGATTTCCCGACAGGAGCCACCATCCTCGGTCACAAGGGCATCGAGCAGGCCTACCGTACCGGACGCGGCCTGATCACTATGCGCGCGGTTGTGAACACGGAGGAGATCAAGGGCCGTATGTGCCTGGTGGTCACCGAACTGCCGTACCAGGTCAACCCGGATCGTCTGGTCGTTTCCATTCGCGAAGCCGTGCGCGACGGCAAGATCCAGGGCATCGCTGACATGCGAGACGAGACCTCCGGACGTACCGGTCAGCGACTCGTGCTCGTGCTCAAGCGCGACGCCGTTCCGAAGGTCGTGCTGAACAACCTGTACAAGCATTCCCAGCTGCAGCAGACCTTCGGCGCCAACATGCTGGCCCTGGTCGATGGCGTACCGCGTACGCTGAGCCTGGACGCCTTCATCCGTCATTGGGTGGGACACCAGCTCGAAGTGGTGGCGCGTCGCACCGCCTATCTCAAGCGCGAGGCCGAGGAACGCGACCATATCCTTCAGGGCTATCTGAAGGCCCTCGACATGATCGAAGAGGTCATCGCACTCATCCGTGCTTCCGAATCCGCTGAAGCGGCGCGTACGGGCCTTATGGACCTGCTTGACGTGGACGAGGTGCAGGCTGACGCGATTCTGGCCATGCAGCTGCGCCGACTGGCCGCGCTGGAACGTCAGAAGATCCTCGACGAGCACAATGAGCTCATGCGCAAGATCGCCGACTACAATGACATCCTCGCCAAGCCGGAACGTCAGCGCGCGATCGTCGGTGACGAACTCGACGAAATCGTCGCCAAGTACGGCGACGAGCGTCGCACCAAGATCCTGCCGTACTCCGGCGAGATGAACGTCGAAGACCTCATCGCCGAAGAGAACGTGGTCGTGACCGTGACCCATTCCGGTTTCATCAAGCGCACCAAGGCCGACGAATACCGTGCGCAGCATCGCGGCGGCAAGGGCGTCAAGGGGGCGAAGCTGCGCGAGGACGATGTGGTGGACCACTTCTTCCTGACGAGCACGCACAACTGGCTGCTGTTCTTCACCAACAAGGGTCGTGTCTACCGTCTGAAGGCGTATGAGCTGCCGGAGGGATCTCGCGATTCCAAGGGCCAGCATGTGGCGAACCTGCTGCAGTTCGGCCCTGATGAGCACATTCAGGCCGTGCTGTCGATTCCGAACTACGAAGTGGCCAAGTACCTGGTGCTCGCCACCCGTTCCGGCAAGGTGAAGAAGACCGCGCTGGCCGAATACGATTCGCCGCGTCAGGGCGGTTTGATCGCGGTGCGATTGATGACCGACGAAAACGGCGAGAACGCGGACGAGCTGATCGGCGCCGCGCTGTGCAACGTCGAGGACGACATCATCCTCGTTTCCAAGAAGGGCATGAGCCTGAAGTTCCAGGCCAACGACGAGCAGCTGCGACCGATGGGCCGCCAGACCGCCGGCGTTCAGGGCATGAAGTTCCGTGAAGGCGACGAACTGCTGGCCATGGACGTGGTCTGGGGAGAATCCGACAAGGATCTGCTTGTGGTCACCAACGAAGGCTTCGCCAAGCGTACGGCCATCAGCGAATATCGTCTGCAGGGCCGTAACGGCTACGGCGTCAAGGCCGTGCAGCTCACGGAAAGCCGTGGAACGCTCGTCGGTGCTGTGATCGTCGAGGAGGAGGACCAGGTTCTGGCCATTATGAAGTCCGGCAAGGTCATCCGTTCCAACGTGTCCGAAGTTAGCCGCACCGGTCGCGCCACCCAGGGCGTCACGCTCGCCAAGCCCGACAAGGACGACGAGATCATCTCCATCGCGCGCAACGATGAGAAGGACGAGGATGAATCGGCGGAAAACACCGAAGAGAACGCCGCTCCGACCTCTGTCGAGACATCCGTTGAATCTTCCAATCAACCTGCCGTTGAGAAGGCCGTTGTGGACGCTGATGGCGAGAATGTAGAGACCTCGGGAGAAGCCGAGTAATCGTCTGTGAACACTGGTAGCCTCAGCCTAAGAACTGGGCACAATCTTGCAAGGAGCAACGATGAGCGAGAACAACGAAGAACAGCAGGAGCCCACTCCTGAGATGCAGGTCGAGGAGCAGGCTCCGCGTGTGGCGCGTTCCGCTTCGAGCCAGCCTGTGGCCGGTGGCGAGCAGTCCATGGCCCATAAGGGTTCCTCCGGCGTGCCCAGCGGCGTGAGGGTGCGGGACAAGAAGGTTCGTCGTGGTGCTCCTCGTGCGCGTCGAATGAGCCTGTCCCTTACCCGAATCGACGCATGGTCGGCGGCCAAGGTGGCGTTCATGCTTTCCATTGCCGGTGGAATCATCCAGATCGTCGCCGCGGGCATGTTGTGGGCCATGCTGAACGTTGTGGGCGTGTTCGATCAGGTCACGCAGATTGTGTCTTCCACTGGTCTCGACGCAGGTGGATTCGATCTGACCAACGTGTTCTCCCTGAGCACGGTGCTGAGCGCGGTGACCATCCTTTCGATCTTCGAAGTGATTCTGATCACCATTCTGGTGGTCATCATCACGTTGCTGTACAACGTGGTGAGCACGCTCGTCGGCGGTGTGCACGTGACGCTCGGCGACGACTGATTCGGTTGCTTTCGGACTTCAAGCGGCTTGCATCATTGCGATGCAGGCCGCTTTTGGGTTTTAGGCTGCAACGTGGCCTGGGACGCCCATCGTGGTTCGTCGGACATGTGCGTCGGGTTCTTCGGATATGCGCGCAACTCTTTCCGTGCGCACAACCGGGAGATAGCGGCGTTTTCTTGAGGTTGTGGTCGAACGGTGGTGTGCTTCATTGCAATCCGCTCTTCCATGTGATCCAAAAATGGCTATTTTCCAACGATTTGCAATTTGCTGTCGCAATGGTCGGTGTCCGGAGCGGCGCACAACTGGGAGATATGCCCGTATCTAGTGGTTGTGGTCAGAAGGGGGTATATGTCATTGCGCTTCGTCTTTTCTATGTGATGTGGGAATGGCGAAATTTCAATGATTTGGGTTTGTATGCAGGTATGGTTTGCGTCCGTGGCCGGCCTCTATCGGGAGATATGCCCGTATCTAGTGGTTGGGGCAGAGGCGGTCCAGCGTGCTCCGAGTCTTTCACGCAATGCATGAAGAGGACGTTCGCGATTCATGGTATGAAAAGGCTGACTGTGCGGATTTTTGAAGTGTCGTGCGGATTCCAGATGAACTGTGTGGATTCTGTCTTAGCTGTGTGGATTCTAGCTCGGTCGTGCGGATTTTTGAGGACCTGTGCGGATTCGTCATGGGGATATTCCGCCAGATGGGACCGGAATCGGCGGTTTTTAGCCCTAAAAGGACCGTTTCCGGCCGGTTTCGGGCTACGGACAGTCCGCACAACTTGTCGAAAATCCGCACGATCCGATAGGAATCCGCACGGTTCGCTGAAAATCCGCAGAGCATTGCAGGAATCCGCACGGTTCGCTAGAAGTCCGCACGACTGAGGGGAACGCGGACAAAAAGGGGCGATGAAGCGATGACGAGTGTATACCTGTAAGCATCAAAGGAGTGATTTGAACATGACTTCGCAGAATGCTCAATATGATTTCGATCTTGGCGATGTCGGTGAAAAGGATATTTCAACATCAACTATTTTAAATGGTGCGTCAAACGAATGAGCTCCTTCGACGATGACAAGTTAAGAGGCTGAAGACTTTATGAAAGTGCATACAGGATTCTGGCGAAAACCTGGTTACATCGCTTGGTTCACTGCGGATACGGCGACGGCTATCGGCATGGCGATGCATTCACTTGCGATTTCATTGATGGGATATGCGGTTTCCGGTTCTACGATTTCGGCCGGTTGGTTGGGCTCTGCATCGATGATCATGCAACAAGTGTTCAGTGTTTTTGGTGGTACGTACGTTGATAGGCATGATCGCAGAAAGTTGATCATCATCAATGCCGTGATAAGTATGCTGTGTTGGGGATCTGTCTCAGGACTATTGTTGATGGGCAGATTGAGGTATTCCGTATTGCTTGCGATTGCGGTGTTTGTATCGGCTGTCAATGGATTCTTGGGAAGTGCTACCGACGCCATGCTCAAATCGATCATTGATATGCGTGATTATCCGAAAGCCCGCAGCCTCAACGAGGGGCGTGACGCGACGGTGAATATGGCGGGAAGTCCGGTAGGAGGGTTTCTGTATGGCGTCAAGCCATGGCTGCCGTTTCTGGTTGCCGCATGTATGTATGCGATTGCTGGTGTCGCTGCCACTGGTATATGCAGGTCTCGCAAACATGACGTGACGGTGCAGCCAAAAATTGGAGCGGATGCTTCGGTATCCGGTGAAAACAGATCGTTCTTCAAGGCTTTTCGGGAGGGATGGTCGTGGTCGTTACATCGCATGATACTGGTGATGACCATGGTTGTTTCGGCGTTGTTGAACTTCGGTATCAACGGTGTTCAATACGGCATTCAGCTGCATCTGATGTCTGCGGGTGTGAGTGGCACGTATATCGGATTCATTGATACCGGAATATTCTGTGCGATGTTGGCTGGCGCGTTCATTGCGAATCGTATGAGCGACAAGTTGCCTGTCGGACCGGTTGTATGCGCCGGATTTCTGTTTTCCTGTCTTGCTGTGGTGCCGCTGGCATTTACCGACGACTATTGGATCGTGTTGATCTGTAATTCGTTTTCCGCTTTGCCGTTTCCAATCATCAATGCGATGACGCTCGGTTTTGTGTTCTCCAAGGTGCCCAATTCGATGCAGGGGCGCGTCGCAGTGACATTGACTGTACCGGCGCAAGCGCTTTCCATGTTCTGCAGCGCTGCGGCAGGAAGTCTGTTGCCGGTATGCGGATTCAATCGGACGATACTGGTTTTCCTGAGTGCCATGCTGATAAGCGCCGCGATTGTAGTGCTCTACCGTCCGCTGCGTACGATTCCTCGTACTGATGTGTGGGATAGCGTTGAGCTGCGGTAGCTCTTCCCGTATGTTCGATTCTGGTGAATCGAACATACGAGGTGGATGCTTAGGCGGCAAAAACCCGGTTTGCACCGATCCGGGTAAATCGCAATACACGGATTAAGTGCAAACCGGTTTGGAAAGCCGAAGTGGAGTTCAGCCGATCACAGTACGCCCTGAGCGACCATGGCGTTGGCCACCTTGACGAAGCCAGCTGCGTTGGCGCCGAGCATCAGATCGCCTTCATGGCCGTATTCCTTGGCTGCGTCCAAGGAATTGGCGACGATGTTCTCCATGATGGATTTGAGCTTGCAGTCCACCTCTTCGAACGTCCAGGGAAGGCGGTAGGAGTTCTGGCTCATCTCCAGGCCGGAAACGGCCACGCCACCCGCATTTGCGGCCTTGGCGGGGCCATAGAGCACGTTATTGGCCTGGTATACGGCGATTGCCTCCGGAGTGGAAGGCATGTTGGCGCCTTCACACACTACAGTGCAGCCGTTGGCCACGAGCGTCTTGGCGGATTCCTCGTCAACCTCGTTCTGGGTCGCGCACGGGAGGGCGATGTCGCACGGAACGGTCCAGACACCCTTGCAGCCCTCGTGGTATTCGGAGCCCGGAACGCGATCCGCGTATTCCTTGATGCGACCGCGGTGACCCAGCTTGATGTCCTTGACCACGTCGAGCTGAATGCCGTTCGAATCGTAGATGTAGCCGTTGGAATCGGAAGCGGTCACAACCTTCGCGCCAAGGGCCTGCGCCTTTTCGGTAGCGAAGATGGCCACGTTGCCGGAACCGGAGATGGCGACGGTCTTGCCTTCGAAGGAATCGTTCCTCAGCACGCGCATGGCTTCCGCGGTGTAGTAGCACAGGCCGTAGCCGGTGGCTTCGGTACGTGCCAGGGATCCGCCGAACTCGAGGCCCTTGCCGGTCAGCACGCCGGAGTATTCGTCGCGAATGCGCTTGTACTGTCCGAAGAGGTAGCCGATTTCACGGCCGCCGACGTTGATGTCTCCGGCGGGAACGTCGGTGAACTGTCCGATGTGGCGGCACAGCTCGGTCATGAAGGCCTGGCAGAAACGCATGACTTCGGCGTCGGACTTGCCCTTCGGGTCAAAGTCGGAACCGCCCTTGCCTCCGCCCATCGGCAGGCTGGTCAGGGAGTTCTTGAGGATCTGCTCGAAGCCGAGGAACTTGATGACGCCTTCGTTCACGCTCGGGTGGAATCGCAGGCCGCCCTTGTACGGGCCGATCGCGGAGTTGAACTGCACGCGGTATCCACGGTTGACCTGCACCTTGCCTTCGTCATCGGTCCATGCCACGCGGAACTTCACCACGCGTTCCGGTTCCACGATGCGTTCAAGAACTCCGGTCTTCTCGTATTCCGGGTGCTTGGCCACGACCGGTTCGAGGCTTTCGAACACTTCCTTCACTGCCTGCAGAAATTCCGGCTGGTCGCCGTCGCGCTGCTCGACCTGCGCGTAGACGCGCTTGACGTACTCGTCCGTGAGCATATAGTTCTCCCTAGGGTAGGTTGGGTTATCAATAAAACGGTTTCATTTTATGTGTGTGGACAAGACCGGCACAAGATATTGCTCAGGATTTGGTTTAAGGGCGGTAGAGTGGGGGAGTACGTGAACGCTTGTAACGCAGGGGACAAAACGGGATGAACGTTGGTGAGAAGGGCCGTAAGGCAAGCATGGGAGACGTGGCCAAGGCCGTGGGGGTGTCGAAGACCACGATTTCGCGCTATCTGCATGGCGAATTCGCTTACATGTCTCCCGAAACGAGGAAGCGCATCAAAGAGGTGATCAAGGAGCTTGACTACCGTCCCAACAAGATGGCGCAAAGTCTGAAGGCCACGGTCAGCCATATGATCGGTGTGACCATCGCCGATCTGGGCAATCCTTTCAGCTCGTTGCTGATCAAAGGAATTCAGGAGGAATGCCGGGAAAGGGACGTGCAGCTCCTTGTCTGCGATTCCAACAACCGGCCCGCATTGGAACGGAACAATATCGAGTCTTTGCTGGATGCCCAGGTGGACGGTCTGATCGTCAACACGGTCGGTAATAACGACGATTGGCTGATCGAATTCCATGACAGGAAGAATCGCAAGCCCGTGGTCATGCTCGACCGTACCGTGATTCCCGTGATCTACGACAGCGTGGCCACCGACAATGACGGTGCCGTACGGGAGATGATGCTGCATCTGAAGGATGAGGGATTCTCCCGCGTTGTGTTCATCACCAAGCCGGGTGAAGGCATCAGTACGCGATTGTCGCGTCGGGCGGCTGTCGAAAAATACAGTGGTTCTCTTGATTTGGACATGAATATCGTTGTTTATGACGATGATGACGATTTGCGTGAGAAGATCGCCGATATCATGCGGTCGTGCGGCCAGTCGAAGGTCTGCCTGTTCTCGAACAACGACGAAAGCATGAGGGACGTTCTGGAGGCGGTTCCCGCTGCGACAAGGCAGAAGGTCGGCATGTGCTCGTTCGCCGACAAGCATTGGGCCAAATACAGCGGGGACGGCATAACCTGCCTGGATCAGAATCCGAAGCTGCTTGGAAGAAAGGCCGCGAGGAAACTGTTCGCGCGCGTGTACGACGGTGTGGACGCCGAATGCTCGTTGGAGGAGATTCCGGCAAGCCTGAACGTGTTCGCCTCCACAAAGGCCCGATGATGAATCGAAATGATTTGTGATTGATGTTGGATCCCCGTTGATTCGTCAACGGGGATTTTCTTTTGGAAAATCAAAGGACACGCCGTTGTTAACCGGTAAACGTAGTGTGGGTGTATTCTTACGTTAACCGATAAACGAAAACGGTTAACAACATTGTTTTTCTCCAAATCAATACACTGAGAACAAGTCTCTGGCTCAAGGAGGAGCGAACATGATTATGTGGATCATGGGCATACTGCTCGTGGCATCATTCGTGTGCTTCGTCATCTACGCGATGAAGGGTGGAAACCTCACCATCGGTTTCTTCGTCCTGACCATCATCTGGACCCTCGTATACTTCCTCGGAGTGCCGTTCGGCATAGGCGAATCCTTCGATGTCATAGAGGAAACGTTCGCCCAGCCCGCACTGACCTACGGTTCCACCATCATCCAGATCATCTGCGGCGCCTGGTTCGGCCGTGTTCTGGTAGACACGGGCATCGCCGCCTCGATCTCCTACAAAACCGCGAAAGTCGGCGAGAAAAGCCCGGTTCTGGCGACCATCTGCATGGCTCTGGTCACCTGCCTCATCTTCACCAGCGCATACGGCGTCGGTTCGGCAATCGCCATCGGTGTGATCCTGTTCCCGATTCTCGGACGACTCGGCGTACCGAAGCGCGTGGCAGTACCGGTATTCACGCTCTCCATCGGCGCGGCAATGTGGATCAACAGCGTGCTGTTCGTGCAGTTCGCAGCCTTCTACTCGGACTACAACTCCCCCGACGGACAGGTGATCGAGTGGGGCAACCACTACCTGCGCTTCGGCATCGCGGCCATGGCCGTGCAGATGCTCGGCGTGATCATCTTCATCCTCATCAATTCCAAGGCAATCAAGAACGGCGTTCCCTACGAAGTCGGTGATCCGTCCGAACGCAACGACGACATTCCACAGGTACCGGTATGGACCTACGTACTGCCGGTCGTGCCGGTGGCATTGAGCATCATCCTGCAATGGGATGCGGTTCCGGCGCTGTTCCTCGCATCCATCATCGCCTTCCTTGGCACCGGACACATGAAGACCTACAAGGGATTCGTCTCGATTCTCAACTCCACCGCAAAGACGGCAATCGGCGACATCGGCAGCCTGATCATCATGCTGCTCGTGCTGCGATTCTTCCAGCATGCCGCAGTCACGGTCATGGCGGACTTCGGACCGGCACTCACCTCCGTGGTGCCGAACAACCAGATGATCCTCGCGCTCGCGGTCTGCATCCTCGCGCCTCTCGCGCTGTTCCGTGGCCCGCTGGAGCTGTACGGAGCGGGATCCGCCGTGATCAGCATCCTCATGGGCATGGGAGTCTTCAACGCATGGTTCCTGTTCGCGTTGCTCGTCGTGCCGTCCATGACCTGCATCTCCAGCTGCGTGACCCAGTCGTGGAACATGTGGGCAGTCGAATACAACGAGCTCGAACCGAAGACCTTCCTCAAGAACGGCGTTCCGGTCTACTGGCTCTGCACCTTCCCGATCATGGGACTCGCATCGCTGCTGCTGTTCTAATGGCATAAACGGCATATCAATCATTTGAAATTCAAGGAAACAACATGACCACCATCGGAATCAACACACTGGTATACATGGACGCGCTGCGTGAAGGCGTAGCACAGTCCGCCATCCTTCCTCAAATCGCGAAACTGGGCGTATCTCTGGCGGAAGTGCGAAGGGAATACATAACGGAGGAAGCCGAATTCGATGCAATCGCACAGGCCGCGAAAAGCAACGATATGAAGCTGTTCTACTCCGTACCGGAATCCATCACCGTCAACGGCGGCATCAATCCCGAATTCGAGCGATTCCTCGGCGAGGCGAAGCGTATGGGCGTGCTCAACGTGAAGTTCAACCAAGGGGACGTCAAAGACGTCGAACAGCGAATCCTGCAGGAAATCGATGAAAAGGCCGCGGAATACGGCGTGACCCTGAGCATTGAGAACGATCAGACTCCGGAAAACGGCACCTTCGCATGCACGTCCGCATCGCTTGAACACATTGCGGAAAACGGTTCGTCCGTCGGCTACACGTTCGACCTGGGTAACTGGTATTGGCGCGGAGAGGACGTTCAGCAGGCGTTCGATGCCCTGCTGGGACGCATTACCGTCTTCCACCTGAAGAACGTCAACGGTGCCGCGAACAAAGAAGAGCTTTCCACCACCATGCTTCAGGACGGCGTGATCGCTTGGCGCGAGATGCTGGATGCATTGTCGGACAGCGTGCCGGTCTTCCTGGAATTCCCGATTCCCGAAGGCCAGGTCGAAGAACAGCTGAACATCGTGCGCGAAGCCGTGAAATAACTCGTGAAATGCAACGTGCGATAAGTCGTGAAATGCAACGTGCGATAAGTCGTGAAATCGTGAAACAAGTCGTGAAGTAAAGGAACACAATGTCGGAAGTCATGACCATCGGCGAACCCATGGTGAACCTCATCGCCGATTCCAACGAAACCTATCTTGAGGCGCGAACGCTGCCAAGGCAGATGGCGGGAGCCGAATTCAATGTGGCGATCGGCGTCAACAGGCAAGGCCACTCCATCAGCTACGTGACCACGCTCGGCAACGATTGGCAGGGAGACCTGATCCTCGAATACATGAACGGTGTGGGAATCGACACGGGCAACATCCAGCGGAAGGATGGCGCATCCACCGGATATCAGCTCAAAGTACGTTCCAGCGACGGCGAGCCGAAGGTCATCTACTTCCGTGCCGGTTCTGCGGCATCCCAGACCATGCCGCAGATCGTTGACGGCATTGATTTCACCGGAGTGCGGATCCTTCACGTGACCGGCATCTTCTCGGCGCTCACGCCCAATACGTATGACACCGTGACCCGCTTGGTGGAGGCGGCGAAGCAGCACGGCGTGACGGTATTGTTCGACCCGAATCCAAGGCCGACGCTGTGGCCCAGCAAGGAAGCCATGATCGACGCCACAAACAAGCTGGCGGCGATGTCCGACGTGTTCATGCCCGGACTGGAGGAAGGACGGCTGTTCTCCGGTCTGGACGATCCGCGAGATATCGCGGACTTCTACCTGAATATGGGAGTCGAAAAGGTCATCATCAAGCTTGGCGACGCAGGATCCGCGCTATTCGAGCGAAACGATCAAGGCGAACGCGTGGAAACGGTGGTTCCCAGCTTCGTGGTGAGTGTCGTGGACACCGTGGGAGCGGGAGATGGATTCGCTTCCGGCGTCATCACCTCGCTTCTGGAAGGGCTTGACAACGAGCATCTTCTGGAACGCGCGAACGCGGTCGGTGCCATTCAGGTGACCAGCGTGTCCGATTCGGAAGGATTGCCGACAACCGAGGAGCTGAGCAAATTCATCGCATTCACCCCACGTAAGGAAATTGCGCTGTAAAGCGGTCTTGGAGGAATCCGCGGACTTCTCTGAGACGGAAAGGAAAATCATGAAACTGCAGGTGGCAATCGACCGCGTCGACGTGGAACGCGCCGTGGCCATAGTCGAATCCCTTGCCGGGCAAGCGGACATCATTGAAGTGGGCACGTCGCTGGCCAAGGAATTCGGCGTGAAGGCGCTGCGTCCGATCATCGACGCGGCACGTGGAACAAGCGTTCTGGGAGACATCAAAACCTGCGACGAGGGCGCATACGAGTTCAACCTCGGCTACGAGAGCGGATTCGACTATCTGACGGTCATGGGATCGTCCTCACTTGGAACGCTTCAGGTGTGTGCGCAAAGCGCGGCTGAACACGGCAAGCTGATGATGATAGATTTGTTGGAATGCGACGACGCACGAATTGAGAAAATCAGCGGATTCGCGGATGCCATTTACTGTCTGCACACATCCGTCGATTCGGGAGCCACCAGCGATCCTGTGGCACAGGTGCGGGAATTCCGGGCGAAATTCCCGCAAATCGGCCATATCGCAATCGCCGGCGGTATCAAGAAGCACCAATTGGCGGCGCTTGCGCAGGAAAACATCGACATCGTGATCATGGGATCGGCCATCACCAAAGCCGACGATATCGCAGCGGCATGCGAAGCGTGCAGAAAGGAAATGAAATGAGCAACGACACTGAACAGAACAACGAGATTCTCGATCAGATTGTTCAGGAAATCCAAGGCGTGGTCGCGAAAATGGACGAGCGCGACCTGGATAACGCCATGAAGCTGATCGCCAAGGAATCACGCGTGTATGCGGCCGGCGAGGGACGTTCGGGATTCAATGCGCGCAGCTTCGCCATGCGTATGATGCACATCGGCTACACGAGCTACATGATGGGCGAAACCATCTGCCCGTCCATGCATGAGGGTGACGTGCTGCTGGCGATTTCCGGTTCCGGTACGACCCGACGTACCGTCGAGGATGCCCAGGCCGCCGCGAAACTCGGCGTGAAGGTCATTGCGGTGACATCCAAGCCCGAATCTCCGCTTGCCGCGGTCTCCGACGCCGTGATCATGGTGCCTGGGCGAGTCAAGGGCGAAGCGGGCGGATCCATCCAGCTGCTCAGCTCCCTGTTCGATCAGAGCGTGCACATCGCGCTCGACGCGCTTTGCCTGAAGCTTTCCATCCGAGACAACGTGTCGGACGAGGAGGCGGGCGCGAACCACGCCAACGTCGAGTAGCCTCAGGCTTCTTTGACGTTAGACCGAGCCGGGTTTGGAATCCGTTTCGGTTGGATTTGTTGAATTGTGTTGAATTGTGTTGAATCAGCCTGAAATGGGCTGAACATGGCCGAATGGTGTTGGCCTGCATCGGCCTGAATGTGGCGGCTGTCGACGACATTTGTGCATTATGCGCATTATGTGGTCGGCAGCCGTTTTTTGTGGCCGTTTTTAGTTGTCGGATAGTGGTGGTGGCTGGTCTCGGAAAGTTTCATGAAACCTTCTGAAGGTGCGACGGGTGACTGTAGGGAGCGGTTCCTCGCGGTGGCTATAGGATGTTGCTGAGTGCCGATGGGTGCTGAAACAAGAAGAGGAGGAGCCATGCTCGCAGGATTCAAGAAGTTCATTGCCCGCGGAAACATGATTGATATGGCAGTTGGTGTTGTTATGGGCGGCGCTGTCACCACCGTGGTCAATTCAATAGTCGACAGCGTGATCAATCCGTTCATCGCAATGATTTTCGGCAAACCGAACATGGATGGTCTGCTGGCGATCACGTTCAACGGCGCGACCGTTTCGTTTGGTGCCGTGCTCGGCGCGGTACTGAATTTCCTGGTTATTGCGGTTGCCGTCTATTTCTGCATCCTGGTGCCGATCAACAAGTTCCGTGACGTTACCGAAGCTCTCGTGGCCAAGACGAAGCTTGCCGAACTGCAGAAGGCCGAGGAAGAGGCTGCTGTGGCCGAACCGTCCGCCGAAGAGAAGACGGTGATGCTGCTGCAGCAGATCCGTGACGAGCTCGCCAAGCAGAATGCCGTTTCCGTGGCTGCGGACGATGTGGTTTCCGCTCCTAAGGCCTGATCGTCGGCTGATTTGCGTCGGTACGGGAATACTGTCAGGACGTGAGTATTCCCATTCGTCCGTAAATGGCAGGGTTTGTAGTGTTTTGTATATAGTGCTGGGTCATGAGTATTTCCGTATCGCCGTAAATGGCGTGGTTTTCGGCGGTACAGGGATACAGCCGGGGCGAGGGTATTCCCATACCGCCGCTAACGGCAGGGTTTGCGGTGATACGGGGATAGTGCTTGGCTGTGAGTATTCCCATACGTCCGTAAATGGTATGGTTTGCGTCCGTGCGATCAGGATTCGTGCGTGGCTTTGTACTGGATTCCTCATTCTCGCATGGCTTCGATGACCGGCTTAAGACTCATTCCGGTGTCGGTCAACGAATATTCCACGCGTGGCGGCACTTCCGGATATACCTCGCGATGCACGAGTCCGTCGCGTTCCATTTGACGGAGATTCGATGTCAGGACTTTTTGCGAAACGTTGCCGACGGAACGGCGCAATTCGCTGAATCGCATGGTTCCATTAAGCAGATCGCGCAGGATCAGCGCTTTCCATTTATCGGAGATTAGCAGCAATGTCGTTTCAACTGGACACGCCGGTAGTTCACGTTCCATAAAAAAGAATCCTTCCAAATCGCAATATTTGCAATAAAAGTTCCCTATAGGTAACTATAGTACTTTATTGTGCCTTCTTCCTTTTTGGGATGTACAGGAATAATGTGCATCGTGTTACGGAAAACACGAAAGGAAGTAATCATGAAGATTGCAGTTGTAGCGGCAAACGGCAAAGCTGGACAGCTTATCGTCAAGGAAGCCCTGGATCGCGGGCATGATGTGACCGCAATCGTGCGCGGTGAAAACAAAAGCGCGGCATCGAACGTCATTACCAAGGATGCGTTCGATTTAATTGCGGAAGATCTTGCCGGATTCGAAGTGGTCATCGATGCCGTCGGCGTCTGGACACCGGATACACTGCCGCAGATCGCCAAGGCCGCCGGTCATCTCGCGGATCTGCTTTCCGGTACTGATATCCGTTTACTGGTTGTTGGCGGTGCGGGAAGCTTGTACATGGATGAGACGCACACTACCGCACTTGAAGATACTCCTGCTTTCCTGGATGCGTACAAGCCGGTTTCCGGCGCTCATGGTGATGCTCTTAATCTGCTGCGTGAGCGTTCCGATGTGAAGTGGACCTACATTAGCCCGGCGGCGGATTTCCAGACCGAAGGTGATCGTACTGGTTCATATGAGCTGGCAGGGGAGGAATTCACCACCAACGGCGAAGGTCAGAGCTTCATCAGCTATGCGGATTACGCCATTGCGATGGTGGACGAGGCTGAATCCGGCGCGCATGCTGGTCAGCGCATCTCCGTTTACACCAAGTAGGCGCGGTTTGCACCGGTACGGGAATACTGTTGGGGTGAAGGTATTCCCATACGTACGTAAGTGGTGTGGTTTGCGTCGGTACGGGGATAGTGTGGGGTTGTGAGTATTCCCATACGTACGTAAGTGGTGTGGTTTGCGTCGGTATGGAGATACTGCGGGTTGTCCTGTATTCCCATACCGACGCAAACGGCCGTCGGAATGTGGCGTCGGAACGCTGACGGTCAGAACGGTGACGGTGCGTGCCAGTTGCCGTCCGCTACTTTCGCCTGACGACGGTCGCTAATCCCGCCATGATAAGAGCAACGGCTACGATGACCGCCATCCATAGAGGCGCTTCGGCACCGGTTGATGGCAGTTTGGAGGCGTTTTTCGCGGAATCCGCTTTCGTGGCTCCAGAATTCGGTTTCGTATCCGTTCCTGGATTTGGCGTCGCGTCAGGATCCGGCGTTACGTCGGAATCGGACTTGTCCACCTTCATTTCGGCGGTCAACGACCAATGACGTAGCGTGTTCGGATTCTCCGCGTCCGTGACTTCATCGATATCGGGTCCGACTTCAAGCCAACGATTGCCGATCCAAGTGCCGCAATACGGTCCTGCCACGCCAAGTTCGGTCTGCGCCTTCGTCTGCGGATTTATGAAGATGACGTGGCCGATATAACTGGTCTTGATGAGTGAGGAGTAATCCGTTTCGGTGAAAAGCCATGCGATCATGCCCTGATCGGAAAACTTGATATGAGCGGTACTCCCAGATGCGCTCGATACGTCAATCGAGTCGAGCAATTCTCCTTCGAATGAATATACGAGCAGTTGATACTTCTGGGTGGGCTGTTCGTCATCCGACGTCGTACCTTCGCAGGCTATATAAATCTTGCCGTCCGAGATCTTGACATCATAAATACCACGATTGTTGGGCACGGTGAGTGTCATTACTGGTTCAACGGCATCGGCTCCGTCGGCAAGTATCAATTCATTCCGATAGAAGGATATGACCCCGTTGGGATTCTTGGAGGAGCCGCTGTATGCCATATAGGTGAGCCCGTCGCCAGCATCTCCACCTTTGTCGATGTAATAGACGTCTGCGGGCAGTTTCAGATTCGTATATGTTTCGGTGACACCGTCCGTTCCGTATTTCAATATCACGAGACCGGAGGCGGTGAAATCCTTGAAAGCGATGGCGCTACCAATCGCAAAGTGATTCAAGTAAAGCTCCGTCTCTCCGCAGTTGCGTATGGCGAGAACATTTCCATCTGAAAGGTCGATCCAGGCATCCTGTCCGTAAAGGATCCCAGCGTAGACAGAAGATGTTGAATGCAGGAATGCCGTACCGTTGCCCAAATCGATGGCCTGTACCGTAAAGTCTGCTGAATCTGCGTAAAACGCGCTCGCATCGATGTCGATCGAATCGGCGGCGGATCCGTCTTCGCTGATATGCAGCAGTTTCAGTGTTTTTTCGTGTGTGCTGTAATTCCAGGTTGCTTGGAAGAAATAAGAATGACCATCATTGTCGGTGACGATATCCGTGGTCTTGAGACTATCCGAGTAATCGACTGAGGAACCTTCGTAATTGCCGGATGCCTCAATGCTTGTCAAATCGGCGATTTGCAGCGGAATGCGAATCTCGTCGGAAAGGATTTTCTCATCGCCGTCGAAACCGAGGTCGAAGAAACCGGCGGGTACTACGATTTCGACGCTGCTGTTGCTTTTCAGCACTCCGGGGTTAAAAGCGATGGTCGTATGGAATCCCGAGTCGTCGTAACTGCATCTGAAGTTTGATGGATATCCGTCCGCGGCATAGCGCGTGCCGTCGACCACCAATTCAACGGATTCGGGGGTAAGGAGGTTGGAGACCATCCATGTCGGTGTGAAATTCAGGGTGGTGAATCCGTTGATCGTGGTTTTACCGGTCGGAGTCAACTCGAATGTACGTCGTTCGGAGGGCGCGGTCCATGAGAATTTGACTTGCGCCGAATCCTCCTGTTCTTCGGTTATTTCAAAGGTCACGCCGGTGTAGCCAGCTTCTTGGCTATCGTAGTAGTTGGTCGACGGCTGTGTATTGGGGGAGACGAGGGCTCCTTCATGAAGGAATTCTCCTGTTAGGCGACCTTCGGAAGCGACCAAAGACTCGAATAGTCGATTTCCTGCCTTGCCGTAGTTGTTGTTTTTCTCGAAATTCGTACCGGCCGTATTCAACGAGGCTTGGACTCGGAATGCTCGGATGCCATGCCCTAGAAGACCGTCCGAAAGAGAGACCTTTTGGTTTCCTGCGGCATGATCGAACTGCAACAGGAAGAACGAGGTGAATAGGTTCCCGGAAAGAATCGTCTCATCCGGGGAGACTGCCACAAAACCGCCTGTCTCTTCTGTAACGTCGCTGGTATAGGGAGTAAGGTCGACGTTCGCGGCATCGTCGTAATGAACAATTTCACCGGTGCCGATTCGAACATCCACACCTTTGGAGGTTGTGAGAACGTACGTGATGTCTTCGGGTGTGATCCAGCCCAGCAGCCATTTAAACAGGCCGTTCTGGTCTCCGGTATTGTTGTCCATCATGTCGAAGGTGCCGGTGCAGGGAGCTGGATCTCCGATGTAGCGGTATAAGTCGGGAAGCCCCAGTACATGGCCGGTTTCATGAATAAGCATCTGTTCAAGATGGTCGGACCAATGTGTTCGGGCGGGGAACATTACCGTTGCGCAGGCATGCTTTCCGTCAAACTCGAGTTGCCCCAGACTGCTATTGGATGAGAAGTTGAATTCGTGCGGCCACCATACGGATGACCATTTGCCGCATGCTCCGGCGAACTGCAGATATATGGCGTCGATGTAGCCGTCATTGTTCGCGTCGGCTTGGGAGAAGTCGATTTGATCATCGACACCATTGAGCGCTTCGATGAAGAGTCCTTCAGCAGTGACGGAGGATGCGTAATACGAGCGTGGATGTTGGGTGGTGTAGTGGGCGATCTCGGTAGCCTGGTAATCGAGTTTGCCGAAGGAAGAGCGCTCGTAGTAGGCGTGAAGGCTTTCGTACGGGTACAGTGCATTGGTGGTGTCTTGGGGACCGTTGAACGCGTTGAACAGATCCTCATCGGTCTCGTTTTCAGGGATGGTTTCCGCGGCTTCGGAACCGTCCTCGCTGGCAGGAAAATCCACGCGGATCACTACGGCACGGGCTTTGCCGGTGGTGGATAGTCCCAGAGTCTCGCCAGACGGGAAAAGGGAGTCATTGGAATCGCCAAGCAGCGAAGCCTCCGATGTGCCGGAAATACGCTGCTGCGCCTGGGCCAGGAGTGCGGGAGAAACTTCATGCTGACCTTGAAATGGAACGGTTTCATCCGTTTGTGCAAACGTGAGATTCGGGAAAACCAGTGAGGCCGCAACGAGCGCCGATGCTGCAATGAAACCCCATATACGTACAGTAATCCTGCCCATGATTCTTCTCTCCTTGCGACCCGCGGAACGCAATGCAATAGGAAAATTTTAACATTGCGACGGGGAGTGTTCGGGGGTGAGCGCGCATTCTTTCGCGATGCTGTACTGTTGACGATTGGTCATGATTTGCCGGTAGTTAAAACGGTAGTTACGGAGACTATAAACCACCTACGGGTACCGATTTGGGTACCTGAAACGGGTACTTTCGTGCACGTGCCTCACATACGACCCCGGGCCGGAAATCGTTGGAAAATGGCCGTTTTCGCATAAAAAAGGGCTCCCGGACTTATCCGGAAACCCTACCTGTGGAGCTAAGGGGATTCGAACCCCTGACCCTCTCCATGCCATGGAGATGCGCTACCAGCTGCGCCATAGCCCCGT